>JANPNB010000415.1:0-29214 GCA_031427275.1 Alphaproteobacteria bacterium
CCGCGAAGGCCCTGGATGAAGTGGTCAAACCCTTGGCTGGTTAATTGGAAGGGGAGATAAGCGGCGTCGAGGCGCAGCCCTGAAATCCAGGCGTTGTGCAACAGCGGGCTTAGTGAGTGGGTAATCGGATTTCCGACGACACCAGCCAGTTTTGTGGTTCCGGAAATGGTCACGATGCCATGGCTCCACGGCGGCGCAGCAGGTCTAGTAACCCCATCAGCGGAAGGCCGAGGATCGTGAAGTAGTCGCCCTGGATCTCTGAGAACAGCTGCGCGCCCAGACCCTCTAGCCGGTAACAGCCGACCGACCCCAGCGCGTGTTGGCCCTCGGACTCTAGGTACCTCTCGAGGAAAATATCGGAGAAGGGGCGCATCGTCAGGGTTGCCGAAACAGTCTGACACCAAATCACGTTTCCGCCTTCGGCAACTGCGACTGCGGAATGAAGGCTATGGGTTGCGCCTCGCAATGTCTTTAGGCGTTGCCGCGCCTCCGCCAGCGTGGGGGTCTTGTCATAGAGCTGGCCGGAAAACTCCAGGGTTTGGTCGGCACCAATCACTAGCCCTGGGCGCTTCTGCGAGACCTTCACAGCTTTGGTTTCCGCCAAGGCCTCAGCGACTGATTTGGGTGTTCCCCCAGCCTGCATAACCTTGGTCTTGACGACGTCCTCATCCACATCGGAATCCACGATGGAAAAATCGACGCCAGCGGCGGTTAGAACAGCTCGTCTGGCTTGGCTTTTCGAGGCCAGGATTATGGGCGGTGGTATCAACCCAGCACCTCGACTTGCCCATGGCGACTATGGAAAAGATTCAAGACGGCCGCGGCGGTCTCTTCAACACTGCGGCGGGTGACGTCAATCACCGGCCAACCTTGCCGTTCATATAGTCGCCGGGCCTGAACGATCTCATCACGAACAGCATCGGTGTCGGTGTAAGAGGAAGCTCGATCTTCTTTCAGGGACAACAGTCGATTACGCCGGATCTGGATCAGCCGGTCAGGGGAGACCGTCAGCCCGACAATCAAGGCGTTCTTCAAGTTTAACAATTTCTCGGGAACCGGACGGTCCGGCACCAGGGGCACATTGGCAGCGCGAACACCCCGGTGTGCCAGATAGATGCAGGTCGGTGTCTTGGATGTCCGTGAAACACCAACCAAGACCACATCGGCCTGATCGAGGTCTTGTCCGCCCTGACCATCGTCATGCCCAATCGCGTAGTTCAAGGCGTCCATACGGTTGAAGTAGTCATTGTCGAGATTGTGTTGTGCGCCCACCCGACGGGAAATCGATGCGCCTAAATAGCGCGACAGGGCCGAGACCAGGGGATCGAGGGCGGCGATGCAGGTCATGTCGAGACGGCGGCAGCCTTCTTCCAAGGCCGAACGCAACTGATCGTCAACAATCGTGTGGATGACGACGCCGGGTGCCGACTCGATGTCAGTCAAGGCGCGTTCTAACTGCCGGGGCGAACGCACCAGCGCGTAGATGTGTTCAATAGGCAAAACATTGTCGAACCTGGCACAAACCGCACGGGCCATGGCGTTTAGGGTTTCACCCGTGGAGTCGGAAACCAAGTGCACATGGAAATAGGTGGCAAAGCGCGAAGCTGGGGTCATTGATGGCAGCGCAATATTCCTGGGGAGAAATGAGTCGATCTCTTCTTAGCGAAGGTGCGCGCAAATGGGGAGAACCCCAAGCGGGGCCTTAGCAAGCCGAATAACGGGGATATCTGTATGTCCTAACCGTCTAGCCGTCCACACGGCTGGCCTGGATTGGTGTTGTTCATAATCATTACCAAACCATGAATCAGAATCTCGAGTTGTTCTATGCTGCTCCTTAGCGAGAGGTTAACAAAACCTTAAACTCAATCCGTGGCTTGGCTGTTATCCACGCATTTCACAGCCCGCCGATAGACCATCATTGTAAACTTGAATTCCACGGGGACAGCTTGTTCGGTCATGGTCCAAATTTCGCTTTAGTCACAGAACTGACAGACCCTACATCTGTCGCTTCCATCAAATATTTCAATCAATAGGTTTAAGGTATAGGCCCTATCCACACGGGGCTTGAGCCCAGGCGCGGAAGGCGGTTTAAGGACCGCTATGTCAGACCCTGTAAAGCCCCGCCTTCTCCGCGCTCTGGACGGCGAGACCCTAGACCGACCGCCAATTTGGTTAATGCGGCAAGCTGGCCGGTCACTTCCAGAATATCGAGAGCTGAGAACACGGGCGACTGACTTCATCGCCTTTTGTCACAATCCAGAGATGGCAGCAGAGGCCACTTTGCAGCCTATGAAGCGGTTTGCCTTGGACGCCGCAATCGTGTTCGCCGACATACTTTTGATACCGCGCGCTCTGGGACAAGAGGTCTGGTTTGAGGCGGGCGAGGGTCCCCGACTCGGGGCTCTGCCGAGCTTGGCTGCTATGAGCGACCAAGTTGAAGTCTCAACGGCACGGCTGGGATCAATCGGAGAAACCCTTTCTCTGGTGCGAGCGCAACTAGAACCCGATCGGGCGCTGATTGGTTTTGCGGGAGCGCCTTGGACGGTCTCGACCTATATGATCGAAGGTCGAGGATCAGATCGATCCGCGGCGCGTACCTATGCCTACCAACACCCCGAGAAGCTGGACCGCCTTTTGGATATCTTGGTTGAGTCCACGGCGCGGTATTTGGTCATGCAGGCCAAGGCTGGGGCACAGGTGTTGAAGCTGTTTGAGAGCTGGGCTGAGGGGCTAGCAGAGGACACTTTTGAACGTATCGTCATCAGGCCCCATCAAGCTATTATCGAAAAGGTGAGAGCTGCGGGCGTATCAGTACCGTTCATTGGCTTTCCGCGCGGGGCCGGCAGTCTGGTGGAAAACTACGCTGCCAAAGTCCCTGTGCATGCCGTGGCTTTAGATACTCAAGCCTCCGCCAAGTTAGGGCAGAAAATCCAAGCGGAAGGAAAGGTGATCCAAGGTGCCCTGGACAACCTTCTTCTATTGGCGGGCGGCGCAGCACTTGATCGCCGGATCGATACCCTGCTCGAGCAGTGGGGTGACGGTCCCTACATATTTAATCTAGGACATGGGGTCTTACCCGAGACACCGATTGCACACATCGAACAACTGGTTCGTCGGGTGACTGGCAAATGAGCCGGATCGCCGTCGTTCTATTCAATCTTGGCGGTCCGGACGGCTTGGGTTCAGTGCGTCCCTTTTTGTTCAATCTATTCAGAGATCCCGCGATCATTGGCGCGCCGGCGCTGATCCGCTATCCGCTGGCCGCCTTCATATCTCGAACACGGGAAAAATCGGCTCAGGCAAACTACGCACTCATGGGCGGTGCGTCACCGTTACTTCCCGAGACGAAGAAACAGGCGCTGGCGCTGCAAACGCTCCTGGCCGAGGAGCGCCCAGCCGACGAGGTGAAAGTCTCTATCGCTATGAGGTATTGGAAGCCCTTTGCGTCAGAAACCGCCAAGGCCATCGCGGAATTCGAGCCGGATGAGCTGGTTTTGTTGCCCCTCTACCCGCAGTTTTCAACCACCACGAGCGGCTCCTCGCTGACGGAGTGGAGCAAAGTCTATCGTGGGTCAGGGCGGAGTAGGTCGGTTTGTTGTTTTCCAACGGCGGCGGGGGTCATCGAGGCCCACGCCAAGGCCATCCGTCAGACTTGGGAGACTGCGGGCAAACCTTCAGGTCTCCGGCTTCTGTTCTCAGCCCACGGTCTACCCGAGAAGGTCATTGAGGACGGCGATCCCTATCAAGCTCAAATAAAGGCCACCTCAGCTGCGATTGCCAGATTGTTGCCGGAACTCTCAGATTGGAAAGTCTGCTATCAGAGCCGAGTTGGCCCGCTGAAATGGCTAGGACCCTCAACGGAAACTGAAATCCGACGAGCGGGCGACGAGGGCAGGGGTGTGTTGATTTGCCCGGTGGCCTTCGTTTCTGATCACATCGAAACACTCGTTGAGCTCGATCAGGAATATGCTGAGATAGCCCATGGGGTGGGCTGCACACCTTACCTGCGGGCACCGGCGCTGGGCGTAGATACGAGTTTCATCGCCGCGCTTGCCAGTGCCGTGAACAGCGCCTTGATGCGGCCTAGCGGTACCTGTCCGGATGGGGGCTGGGTCTGTCCTAGTGCACACACTAGGTGTCCGCGCACGGCAACAGCTGTGCAAGTTGGAGCGGCGACATGAATGTCTATGACCTAGTTCGCGGCCTGCACATCCTGGCGGTAATCGCTTGGATGGCCGGTATAATGTACCTGCCACGGTTGTTCGCATATCACGCCGAAGCCAAGCCTGGGTCGGAGATGGATAAGACATTCCAAACCATGGAGCTCAAGCTTTACCGAATAATCATGGGGCCAGCGATGATCGCGGCTTTCCTGCTCGGTCTTGGTTTGATCTGGATTGATGGAAGTGCGCGCGGTTGGGGGTTTCTAGCCAAGCCGTGGATGATCGTGAAGCTTTCTGGCGTGGTGTTTCTGATCGGTTGGCACCATTTCTTAGGCACCGCTAGAAAGCGATTTGTGGTCGGCACAAACACGCGGACGGCCCGATTTTGGCGCATGACGAACGAGTTGCCGTTCCTAGCGGCGATTATCATGGTTTTGGCGGTTACTCTGGAATTTGGCAACTGACCTTGGCCCAGGGGTAACGCCCACACCACCGTGCCCATCCCGCAATTGTGAGCCAGCGGCTTAACGGGGGTTCCCTTTGATGGACTTGACGGCGGGGCCTAGCTGTGGTTCCGCTGAACACATCATACCCTCCCGCTTGAGGTTATGCCCCGCCTTTCCCCCGACACTGCGTACTCTGAGACCAAAGAGACGCGGGTTGATCGGTCCCAAGACACACGGGCGACCACGCCCACAATTTAATCCCGCCAAGCGTCCCGCGACTGTTCATGTTGAGGGACTGAGGCTTTGTATGAAGAGCTGTTGATGCAAGACGAAACACAGACCGACACGGATGTGATGGTCGAAGATACCGTCCTGGACAACCAAGTCGCCGAGAATGGCGATATGGGTGATGGGGACGAAGACGACCATTCAGAGGTCACAGCGGCTATCGCCGCGATGGGATTGACCCGGATGAGCCTTCAAGAGCTGAAGGATAAGTCTCCGGCAGACCTAATCTCATTTGCTGAGACCCTAGAGATCGAGAACGCCAACTCGATGCGCAAACAAGATATGATGTTTGCGATCTTGAAAGTGCTGGCTGAGGAGGGTGTTGAGATCTTCGGATCCGGGACTCTGGAAGTCGTCCAGGACGGGTTTGGCTTCTTGCGATCCCCCGAGGCTAATTATCTCCCAGGGCCTGACGATATCTATGTCAGCCCGTCGCAGATTCGGAAATTCGGTCTGCGGACTGGCGATACCGTGGATGGTGCGGTACGGGCCCCCCGCGAGGGAGAGCGCTATTTTGCCTTGGTGAAAGTGGACCTGACCAATTTCGAGGATCCCGAAAACGTTCGCCACAAGGTGCTGTTTGATAATCTGACGCCGCTCTATCCCGATGAGCGGTTAAACATGGAGATCCAAGACCCGACCTTGAAGGATCGCTCAGGCCGGGTGATCGACATTGTGGCTCCGTTGGGCAAGGGTCAGCGGTGCTTGATCACTGCGCCCCCGCGGGTCGGCAAGACAGTGATGTTGCAGAATATTGCCAAGTCGATCGAAACTAACCACCCCGAAATCTATCTGATTGTCCTCTTGATCGATGAACGCCCGGAGGAGGTGACGGACATGCGCCGCACGGTCCGTGGTGAGGTGGTGTCGTCGACCTTCGACGAACCGGCAACGCGCCACGTGCAGGTCGCTGAAATGGTCATCGAGAAGGCTAAGCGCCTCGTCGAGCACAAGCGCGACGTGGTGATCCTGCTGGACTCTGTAACCCGCCTGGGCCGCGCCTATAACACCGTCGTGCCATCATCCGGTAAGGTGTTGACCGGCGGTGTTGACGCCAATGCCTTGCAGCGCCCCAAACGCTTCTTCGGCGCAGCGCGAAATATCGAGGAGGGTGGCTCTCTGACTATTATTGCCACGGCCTTGATCGATACGGGCAGCCGGATGGATGAGGTGATTTTCGAAGAGTTCAAGGGGACCGGCAACTCCGAAATCATTCTGGACCGCAAGGTTGCCGACAAGCGAATCTATCCCGCCATCGACGTCATCAAGTCGGGCACCCGGAAGGAAGAGCTGATCACGCCGAAAGATCAGTTGCAGAAGGGCTTCATCTTGCGGCGGATTCTCAATCCGATGGGCGCTCAGGACGCGATTGAATTCCTGCTCGACAAGCTCAAATCCTCGAAGAACAATGACGAGTTCTTCCAATCCATGAACACTTAACTCATTGATAAGCCGGGTGTTTCACGTGAAACACCCGGCGCTAGCTAAGGGATCAGCAGGCTCGCTCCGACCGTGTCTCGGGCTTCCAGCGCCTCATGTGCGCGTTGCGCTTCCTCAAGCGGGAAGGTTTGGCCGATGTCAATCCTGACCTGGCCAGACCCCACCACGCCAAACAGCGCGGCTGTGCTGGCGTCGAGCTCCTCGGTGGTGGCCACATAGTCAAACAATGTCGGTCGCGTGAGGAAAAGCGACCCCATCCGAGACAGGCGACCCGGCTCGATGGCGGGGGCTGGGCCGGACGCGTTGCCGTAGCTGACGAATAAACCCCGACGCGCTAGACTTCCTAACGTGCCCTCGAAGGTGGCGGCGCCCACTGAGTCATAAGCCACCGGCACGCCGACCCCCCCGGTAATCTTGCGAACCTCGGCTGCCACATCCTGTTCGCGATAAAGAATGGTGTGGTCTGCGCCGAGCGCCCTTGCCCGCGTCGCCTTGTCTTCCGAACCAACAGTGGCGATAACTTTCGCCCCAAGGACCTTGGCCCATTGGACGAGAATTGATCCGACGCCGCCTGCCGCTGCGTGGACCAAGACGGTCTGCCCCGGCTGAACTGAATAGCAGCGCCGCAAGAGAAACTCAGCGGTCATGCCCTTAAGTAGAGCGGCGGCCCCGACCTCCACGCTAACGCCAATTGGAAGCCGGACGGCGCGGTCTGCAGATACCACGTGAAACTCAGCATAGGCCCCAATCGGGCCGGAGGCATAGGCTATGAGATCGCCCGGCGCGAACCGCGTCACGCCCTCGCCAACCGCTTCGACAGTGCCCGCCCCCTCCATGCCTAGTCCAGACGGCAGGCGGATCGGGTAGAGCCCGGTTCGATGATAGGTATCAATGAAGTTCACGCCGATTGCTGCGTGCTTTACAAGCACCTCGCCGGGCTTCGGCGACGGGACGGGCACCTCAACCACCCGCAACACCGCAGGACCCCCGGTTTGTTCAATACGAATCGCCTTCATCGAAATGCTCCTCTGCTCAAACTCAAGCGGTCGGCTCGCACACAATTTCGTGGCTTTGCCAACCCTAACTGTACAATTGCTGTGAATGACTACTAGCGTGATGAGACCAATGCCCGCCATAAGCATATGGTCAAACCCAGGGGTACTCCATGAAGATGACCGTTGAAATTGACTGCTCGCCGCAGGAGGCCCGGACCTTTCTGGGTCTGCCGGACGTGACCGCCCTTAACGACAAACTGGTTGAGGAAATGCAGAAACGGATGAGCTCGAACATGGCGATGTTGGCACCAGACGAATTGATCAAGAACTGGAGCGCCTTCGGAGCTGGGGCCCAAGATCAGTTCCGCAAACTCATGTCCACCGCTGTGGACATCGGTATGGGTGCCACCCGGCCAAAATGAACGATACGATCTACGCGCTGGCCACGGCGCAGGGCCGCGCAGCCGTCGCGATTGTACGGGCTTCGGGCCCCCTCGCAGGGTTTGCCATTGAGTCGTTGTGCGGCCGTAGCCAGCCTGCGCGAGTTGCCGTCCTTCGCCGGTTGAACAATGCGGCAGGCGAGGCGATTGATCATGCCCTGACCATCTGGTTTCCGCATCCCGCAAGCTATACCGGCGAAGACTCAGCGGAGTTTCACGTTCATGGCGGTCAAGCTGTTGTCGGGGCGCTTCTTGAAGCCCTGGGCGGCCTTGGTCTCCGCTTGGCCTCGCCGGGAGAGTTTACCCGTCGGGCGTTCGAGAATGGTCGGCTTGATTTGGCCCAGGCCGAAGGTGTCGCAGATCTTATTGACGCGGAAACCCAAGCGCAGCAGCGTCAGGCATTAGGGCAGCTCGACGGTGCTCTCGGCAGGGCGCATCAGGCATGGCGCGCCGACCTGACTGAGTGCTTGGCCGTTCTGGAGGCAGCTATCGACTTTCCCGACGAGGATGTTCCTGCTGATGTGGCCGACAGAGCCAAACCGATCTTGGCGAGGCTAATAGATCAGTTGCTGACTGCTGAGGCTGGCATCAAGCGTGCTGAACAGGTTCGCGACGGGTTCAAGATCGCGCTCATTGGTGCGCCAAATGCCGGCAAGAGCACGTTGCTCAATGCCTTATCCCGCCGAGACGCGGCGATAGTAACCGCAATCCCCGGTACCACCCGAGACGTCATTGAAGTGAGCCTCAAGCTTAGTGGCTACAAAGTCGTCATCGCCGACACGGCGGGCCTGCGGGACACCGGAGATGAAATCGAGGCGGAAGGCGTTCGACGCGCCAAGGCATGGGCTGAGCAAGCTGATCTTCGCGCATGGATCGTAGATGGCGCCGCTGACCACAAACCGGGATCTATGCCGGATCTTCGGGCGGGTGATCTCTGCGTGATCAACAAGGCGGATCTGGTCGTGGGTAGCGAGACGAGCGTGGCGCTCCTAAGGGCCCAGGCCATGAAGCTGGAGGTCCGCCGCATTAGCGCGCGCAAGCCCTCCGACATCGATGACCTGGAAGTCGCACTGGGCCAGCGCGTGGTATCTGCTTTGGCTGCGGATGATCAACCAACGGCGACCCGCTTGCGCCACGGCTCTCTAATAAGCGAAGCGCGCACGCGATTGCAGTGTGCGTATGCGCTAAGGGACGCGCCCGAGCTCGCGGCGGAAGATGTACGCCTCGCTGTTCGCGCTCTGGACCGCATCACTGGGCGCATCCACCCAGAAGATGTTCTTGATCGCGTGTTTTCCAGTTTCTGTATTGGAAAATAAGCTGTTTCACGTGAAACAGCAGGCTACCGAGCAACTCATATGTTTCACGTGAAAAGCGCACCGTCTTCCGCTATAGCAACCGCCCGCCTCTAATGGGCGGAAGGGAACTGGTATCTTGACCTCTTGGGACGTGATTATCATCGGTGGGGGGCATGCCGGCTGCGAAGCCGCTGCGGCGTCAGCGCGTTTTGGCGCGCGTACCCTGCTTTTGACCCACAAGCTCGAAACAATCGGTGAAATGAGCTGCAACCCGGCCATTGGTGGTCTGGGCAAGGGACATCTGGTTCGGGAAATCGACGCACTGGACGGGGTCATGGGTCGATTGGCGGATGCAGCCGGCATCCAATTTCGCCTGCTCAATCGCTCAAAAGGCGCTGCGGTCCGTGGTCCGCGCGCCCAAATCGATCGCAAGCTCTATCGCTTGGCCATGCAGGCAGAGTTAGCCGCAACACCAAATCTCACCATTCAGGCTGAGGCCGTCGAGGACCTTGTGATCCAGGATGGGCGCGTAGCGGGTGTTACCGGATCAAGCGGTGATACTTACTGTGCCACGCGCATCGTTCTGACCACAGGGACATTCCTCAAGGGTATTATTCACCAGGGCCATCAGCGCATTCCTGCGGGGCGAGCCGGTGATGCGCCGGCGATCGGCCTGGCTGATCGGCTCTATGCCTTGGGACTGTCCATGGGCCGACTAAAGACCGGGACACCTGCACGATTGGACGGCAAAACCATCGCATGGGATCGCTTAGAGATGCAGGCTGGCGATGAGCAACCCTCGCCGTTCTCCTTCCTGACGCGCGCGATTTCGACGGCCCAGGTGGAGTGCGGTGTGACCAACACCACCGCCGAGACCCACAAGATTATTGCCGATCGCCTGTCAGAGTCCGCAGTCTATGGGGGCCGGATCCAGGGGCGCGGGCCACGTTACTGTCCTTCTATCGAGGACAAGGTCGTCCGGTTTGCTGACAAGACCAGTCATCAGATCTTCTTAGAGCCTGAAGGATTGGACGATGACACCGTCTACCCCAACGGAATTTCAACTTCGATGTCACCCGAAACCCAGGATCTATTCCTGCGGACGATCCCCGGGTTGGAGCAGGTTCAGGTCAAGCGCCATGGCTATGCTATCGAGTATGACTATGTCGATCCACGTGAACTGGATGCGACATTGGAGGTCAAGCGGCTTCCGGGTCTCTATCTCGCAGGTCAAATCAACGGAACCACCGGTTATGAAGAAGCTGCCGCTCAGGGGTTGGTTGCGGGGCTGAATGCCGCGCGCGCTGTCGGGCAATCCGACCCGGCCATCTTTGGACGGGATGAAGCCTATATTGGGGTGATGATCGATGACTTGGTAACTCGGGGCGTCACAGAGCCCTATCGCATGTTCACCAGCCGCGCTGAATTTCGTCTGAGCCTGCGCGCCGACAATGCTGATCAGCGCCTGACTGCCAGGGGGCTCGCCCTGGGGTGCGTGGGTGTTTCACGTGAAACAGCTTATTTATCAAAATCTTACAGTCTTTCCGAAGCGAGGCGAACAGCAAAGTCACTGACCCTTACCCCAACTGAGGCCGAGCGGGCAGGACTTCCGGTCAAGGCCGATGGCCAAAGGCGCGACCTCACGCAATTGCTGGCCTACCCGACGATTGGTTTCGATGATTTGCAGGGAATATGGCCTCAGATTGCCGCTTGGAGCGACGAGGTGCGAGAGCAGATAGAAATCGATTCTGCCTATGCGGGGTACCTGGGCCGCCAAACCGCCGACGTCGAGGCCTTTCGGCGGGATGAGAACTTAAGCCTGCCCCGCGAGCTAGACTACCGCCATGTCGGGGGTCTATCCCACGAAGTCCGCGAGAAACTTGTCGCTATTCGCCCGACGACTTTGGGTCAAGCCGCGCGGATTGAAGGGGTAACGCCTGGTGCCTTAACCGCGCTGTTGGCTCACGTGCGTCGCAATGCCGCCTGACAACGCCCAGACTGGTGCCTTAACAATAGCCGACGCTGCGAGCTTTGCGAAGGCAACGGGCGCTAGCCCTACCGCCATGGAAGAGCTTGAGCGCTACCGGTCCTACCTGGAAGACTGGAACCAGCGGATCAATCTGGTGGGACCGGCAACTCTACCCGTATTTTGGTCAAGACATGCTTGGGACAGTGCCCAGCTGCTGGCCTTAGCCCCGGACGCGCTCCAATGGGCAGACCTTGGAACTGGCGCAGGATTGCCGGGCATCGTGTTGGCAATCCTCGGAAAAGACCGCCCCGGCTTCCATGTCCACTTGGTGGAGAGTATGGCCAAGCGCTGCCGGTTTCTGCAGGAGGTTGCGCAAGGTATGACCTTGCCCGCGACCGTTCATCAAGCTCGAGCGGAGGATCTGTCGTTGTCTGTGGACATCGTTACAGCGCGGGCTTGTGCACCGATGTCTAGACTGTTTGGGTATGCCCAGCCCTACTTTGAACGCGGCGCGACGGGTTTGTTTCTCAAGGGACAAGATGTTGCGTCAGATTTAGCTGAAGCCACAAGATATTGGGATTTTGACGCCCAGGTTCTGCAAAGCTTAAGCGACCCACGAGGGCAGATTGTTCGCGTAAGGAGGCTCGACCGTGGTCGACAATAGAGCAAAACCCCGAGCGCTCCGGGTCTTGGTGGTCGCCAACCAAAAAGGTGGGGTCGGCAAGACCACGACCGCGATAAATCTTGGAACAGCCTTGGCCGCCGTCGGTGAAAAAGTGCTGCTGATCGACTCAGACCCGCAGGGCAACGCCTCTACCGGTCTGGGGATTAGTCATGCCCAGCGTAAGATCACACTTTATGACGTCCTGATGGGCCAGACGGCGATCATTGATGCTGTTGTGCCGACGGCGCTGCCGGGCTTGGACATAGTGGTCGCTGATCCAGATCTCGCGGGTGTGGAGCTAGAATTAGGCCATCACCCACGTCGTTCATTTCGGTTGCGGGACGCCATTGATCCGATCCGAGTTTCTGCTGCCTATAGTTATGTTCTAATCGATTGCCCGCCGTCGCTGAACCTCTTAACCGTGAACGCGATGGCCGCTTCCGATGCGGTCTTGGTGCCGTTGCAGTGCGAGTTTTTCGCCTTGGAAGGGCTCACTCAGCTGATGCGGACGATCGATCTGGTTCGGGGTAGTCTCAATCCAGACCTGGAGATCCAGGGCATTGTTCTGACGATGTATGACCGCCGAAACAGTCTTTCGGAGCAGGTGGCCAGCGATGTCCGCACCCATTTTGGTCAGACCGTGTATCAGACGGTCATACCTCGTAATGTTCGGGTCTCTGAGGCCCCGTCATATGGCAAGCCCGTGCTGGTCTACGATCTAAAGTGCGCGGGTAGCCAAGCCTACCTCAAGCTCGCCCGCGAAGTTGTCGTGCGCGAGCGTGAGCGCCGCGCGAAAACCCCCGCTTAGGAACCTGAGAATGGCTGAAAAACGCGGACTCGGGCGAGGGCTTTCTGCCCTGCTTGGCGAGGTTGAGGATAGTGCTGCCGTGGGACCTGGTGCGCCGGGCCTGCGCGACATCCCCATCGACCTCATTCATCGAAACGAGAACCAGCCTCGGTGGGTGTTTGCCGAGGTTGAACTGGATGAACTCGCCGCATCGATCCGAGAGAAGGGAGTCCTACAGCCGATTTTGGTGCGACCGGCACCTGGGCTTAGTGGGCATTTCGAAATTGTTGCTGGTGAGCGACGCTGGCGCGCTGCGCAATTAGCCTCCTTACTGACCCTGCCAGCCCTGGTTCGTGAGCTCAATGACATCCAGGTCTTGGAGATTGGGGTTATTGAGAATGTGCAACGCGCGGCGCTCAATCCCATTGAGGAAGCAACCGCGTACGAACAACTGATTGAGGTCCATGGGCGTACGCCCGGACAGGTCGCCGACGCGGTGGGAAAGAGTCGGGCTCATGTGGCCAACTCCGTGCGGCTTCTCGACCTTCCCCCACCGGCGCGGGACTACCTTATGGCAGGAACCATATCAGCGGGCCATGCACGGGCGATCCTCACGGCACCTGACCCGATCAGCCTGGTTGAAACGGTCGTGGCGCAGGGCCTGTCGGTCCGCGAAACAGAGCGTCTAGTACGTCGAGCTCATGATGCGAAGGATCGCCCTGCGACCCAGAGACCCAAGGCCGCCAAATCAGCTGACACAGAGGCTCTCGAAACAGATCTCTCGGAGGTCCTTGGCCTGGGTGTCACCGTTGTCGACAGAGGCGGCGTTGGCGAGGTCCGCATACGCTATGCTTCCCTGGAACAACTTGATGAGGTTTGTCGCCGCCTTACGCGGGCTTAGGGTGCGCGCGCCATCACGGCGACGTCTCTGACGGCCGCGGCAACGGCGACTGGGTTGTCAGACGGAATCAAATGGCCGCTGCCGCGCACCAGACGGTTCACACCACGACGGGATAGTCTGGCGATCTCGTTGTGCATTTCGTTCCAGAGCGCCGAAAGGGTATCGACATACTCGCGCGGAACGCCTGAGCGATAGGTGTTTTCCGCAGTCAGCACGATCATCGGAATGTCCGTGAGTTTGCCATTCCATGCCCCAAGCTGTGAGGAGTTGGCACCAGCCATATTTTCGTACTCAGACACCTCTGTGCGATGGTAGCTGGAGCTAGCCTTCATCTTGGAAATGGCCCGCCAGAAAGCAGCAGACCATGATGGGCGCGGCTTGCCCACACAGCGCAAGAACTCAGGCGTTCCAGGCTGGAGGCCGACAATAGCCGCGGCAAGACAGGCCTTGCGGTTAGCGTTTCCATCAGACGACCTGGTTCCTATCGCGGCGTTGAACCGAGCGTCCTGATGTTCCACAGAGGGATCGACTAGCACTAATCCCGAGACCATTTGTCGGTGTTGAGCGGCAAACAGCCGGACTGACATGCCACCAAGCGAGTGGCCAACCAGGATATAGGGCGGTGAAAGCTTGGCTGCAGTGAGCAATGCGGCAAGATCATCTGCCATATGCTGGGTATCGCGAGGCAAGGGGCCGGGATCGCTAAACCCCATGCCGGCGCGATCATAGGCACAGACCCGAAAGGACGAAGCGAGCTTGGGTTGGACCTTACCCCAAGACAGGGTTGATCCTCCGAGTCCCGCATCAAGAATAACCACGGGACCCCGATTACCCGTGCAATATAGGTTCATCCGTCGCCGGTCTGGCAGGCTGATTAGGCGTTGGGGATGGGCGTAGATGTCCAGCTCACTAGCGACTGATCTTTCACTCACAAGAGCTAGACCCGCCAAAAGGCTTGCTGCCCAGAGCTTCATGACCGCTAGAGCCCTAACCTTCGAGCGCGTCCGGCGATTTGCAGTGCTAATCGTTCAGCGATCAGGTGGTCCGGTGACCCGGTGGTCTTGCAGGCCCGATCGGCTGCCAGGACCTCTGGCTGCAGGCGATCCAGCTCCGACAAGGTCCAGGTCCTGGCTTGGCGGAGGAACTCACGCTCGCTCTTCCAAAACACCCCTGAGGCCTTTGCGGCCTCCTGCAGGCCGGCTCCGCTTTTCGCGAGGGTCAGGGTTCGCCGCAGCCGCCCTAAATACAGGCCAATGGCCCTAACAGCGGCCGGACCGGCCTCGCCCTCCTGTGCCGCCCGCCTGAGGCCAGACTGCGCCTCGGCCAAACGGCCCCCAAAGGCGTCCGCGGCCGCATCCGCCAACGAGGCTTCGGGCTCTACGCCTAGAAAGCCCTCCAAATCCTGCGGGGTTGCAACGATCCCAGATCCCGGACCTAAGAACAGAGCCAGGCGCTCAATCTCCTGACGCGCGACCCCCCGCTCCTTTGGCATGCGGACCACAAAAACTGCGAGAGCATCGGCGGTTAAACTGACACCGTCCTTGGTCAGGCTGTCGCGTACCAGCCGAGCCACATCGCCGGGCTCGTCCTCGTAGCAAGGAATGGTCGCGCAGGCGGCGGCCTTCTCGCAGACCTTACGCAGGCCTGACTCTCGCCCCAGCACCCCGGCTTCAATGAGGAAGAAGGCATCGGGATTTAACTCACCAGCCATATGGCGAGCCATGGCCTCGGCTGCCAATTTGTCAGGGCCTACTTTCTCAGTGGTCAACTTCAGACGGACCAGTCGCCGACCGCCCATCAGCGACTGCGCCGCAAGCTCTCCCTCCAAGCGACCCGCGTCACCATCCAGGTCGCCATCTGTGAGCAAGGCAACATCAAAGGGATCGTCGGGTCGGACGGCGATCTTTGCGGCCAACTGATTGGCCCTATCGCGCACTACGCCTATGTCGCGGCCATAGATTAAAGCAGCGCGGATCGGTGCGTCCGGCGCGCCCAGGTACCGCTCGACATCAGGACGGCGGCTAAGGATCATGGTCTAGCTCTTGGGTTGGCCAGCGAGCCACGCGGCGAGTTCCAACTCGATCCGGCGCGCAGCCTCCCCGGCGGCCCGATCCTGAGCATCCTGTTGCGCAGCAACTGAGGCATAGGGTTGGTCGGCCGAGTCGTAAGTCACCTCAACCCTCACCTTACCAGACTTAACCGCGGCCCCCGAAGCGGCATCGGTGAGCGCATAGGCCGCAACCAGCACATACTCGTAGCGAGTCGCGACGTTATCGATGCGGATCCCGCGCGGATATCGCTGCTCACCCAGCGCTAAGCTCATCTTGTACCGCGTTGGGGCGCTGGCATTGTGAGCTAGTGCATCATCGAGGTGTTCCCTGATCAACTCACCAATCCGGCCCTGGGGTGTCGCGACCTGGATGCCGGAAAGCGCGCTACTAACAGTCTTACCCGCATAGAGGGGCGTGAACCCACATGCAGTCAGCAAAACACCGGCCAACACCATAGAACATACAGGGAAAATACACCTCATTTTCATGCTGAAGCCACGATGTTGACGATACGGTCTTTCACCACAATCACCTTGCGAATGGTCAGGCCCTCAAGACGCTTGTTGATCTCGGGATCGTCAAGTACCAACTTCTCGACTTCAGCCGGGTCGGCCCCGGCTGGAGCCTGGATCTCACCTCGACGCTTGCCATTGACCTGCACGGGGAGGGTGACAATTGCCTCCTGAGTGAGCGCCACATCATAGTCAGGCCAGGTGGCGGAAACCACCATTCCTTTGCCGCCTATCCTGACCCAGCACTCCTCAGCCAGGTGAGGGGTAAACGGGGCAATTAGTCGCGCAAAAGCCGACAGTGTGTCGTGGCGGGCGGCGTTTACGAGCTCGTTGCTTCCGGTTGCCGGAAACTCTTTGAGTTTGTTCAACAACTCGTACATTCTGGCTATTGCGGAGTTAAATCTGAAGCCTTCCACCGCCTCGGTTACAGCCTTAA
The DNA here is from genome assembly GCA_031427275.1 of Alphaproteobacteria bacterium. GTDB lineage: Bacteria > Pseudomonadota > Alphaproteobacteria > Caulobacterales > Caulobacteraceae > Phenylobacterium. Next base: position 16,388 of record JANPNB010000415.1, read on the forward strand.
TCGTTCTATGAGTAAACGCGCGTAGCTCATCTGCTCTGGGATCAGAATCTAGGGATGGTGCAACCCTCACCGGTTGACTGTCGAATTCCGCCCAGACGCGGTTTACGAACCGCCAAGCTCCCTCAACACCAGAGGCCGACCAGATCGAATCTCGCTCTGGTGGTGAGTCCGACAGCACAAATAGGCGGGCTGCATCGACGCCGTAGACCTCAAAGATGTCTCCGGGGGCGACGGTATTGCGCTTGGACTTCGACATCTTTTCGATGTCACCGATCACCACCGGCTGTCCGTCCGCCATACGGATCGCTCGTCGGGTATTGCCCTCAATTAGGATTTCGAGCTCCCTGGGTTCCACCCAGTCGCCGTTCTGCAAGCGGTATGTCTCGTGGGTAACCATGCCCTGAGTGAACAGACCCTCGAACGGTTCCTTGGCTTCCAACATTCCAGCGTCTGACAGCGCCCGGGTGACAAACCTCGCATAGAGCAGGTGCAGCACGGCATGTTCAATTCCGCCCACATATTGGTCCACCGGCATCCAATAGTCAGCGGCAATCTTGTCGATCGGATCGGCGGCGTTTGGGTTAGTAAACCGCGCGAAATACCAGGACGAATCCACAAAGGTATCGAGGGTATCGGTCTCGCGGGTGGCCGGACCACCACAGGTCGGGCAGGTTGTCGTTTTCCAAGTGGGATGCCGCGCCAAGGCATTACCCGGCTTAGAGAAATCCAAGTCTTCCGGCAGTGCGACTGGAAGTTGGCTCTTAGGTACAGCGACAACGCCACAGGCGTCGCAATGCACGACGGGGACAGGGCAGCCCCAGCCCCGTTGTCGCGCGACGCCCCAGTCACGCAGCCGAAAGACGGTCGCGCCTTGGCCTAAGCCTAAATTTTCAATACGCTTGATCGCCGCGGCCTTGGCGGGTTCGATCTCAAGCCCATCTAGGAAGTCAGAATTGTAGATCTTCCCTGGGCCGGTGTAGGCCTCCGCGGTGATCACAAAGCTCGCGGCATCTTCACTGGGCGGCAGGACCACCGACTTTACGGACAGGCCATACTTACGCGCGAAGTCTAGGTCGCGCTGGTCATGCGCTGGGCATGCGAAGATCGCGCCCGTGCCGTAGTCCATGAGGATGAAGTTTGCGATCCAAACGGGTAGGTGCCAATTGGGGTCAAACGGGTGGACCACAGTTAGGCCCGTATCAAACCCTATCTTCTCGGCCGTTTCGATCTCGGCCTCCGAGGCGCCACCCTTGCGGCAGGCTTCAATGAACGCCGCCGCTGCCGGGTTGGACGCCGCCAGTTGTTGTGCGAGTGGATGGTCTGGTGCCACCCCGACAAATGAGGCACCGTAGAGGGTGTCTGGACGCGTTGTGTAGACCTCAAGTCCGGATTCCAGGCTCTTGGGTGCCGCGCCACCCCACTGGAAGACGAATTTCAGGCCCTTGGACCGCCCGATCCAGTTCTCCTGCATCAAGCGGACTTTGTCCGGCCAACGCTCCAGAGTCTCCAAACCCTCTAACAGGGCGTCGGCATAGTCGGTGATCCGCAGGAACCATTGGTTTAGCTTGCGCTTCTCGACAACGGCACCTGACCGCCACCCTCGACCATCGACGACCTGCTCGTTGGCCAACACCGTCTGATCAACGGGATCCCAATTGACAACGCCTTCCCGACGATAGACCAGGCCCTTGGCCATGAGATCGATGAACCAAGCCTGCTGCTGCCCGTAATAGGCCGGATCGCAGGTGGCAAATTCCCGAGACCAATCAATGGACAATCCTAGCTGCTGGAGCTCGGCGCGCATTTTCGCGATGTTTTCATAGGTCCAAGCGCGCGGATCGACGCCACGTTCCATCGCAGCATTCTCAGCAGGCAGGCCAAAGCCGTCCCACCCCATCGGGTGAAGAACATTGTACCCTCGGGCGCGTTTGAACCGCGCATTGGCGTCACCCAGGGTATAGTTTCGAACATGACCCATATGCAGGCTGCCCGAAGGGTAAGGGAACATTTCCAGGGCATAGTATTTCGGTCGCGACGTATCGATCTCAGCGCGGAAAACATCTGCATCAGCCCAGGCCTTACGCCATTTGGGCTCAGTCTCTTTGGGATTGTAGCGGGCCATGATGACGGATTTAGCTCGAATCGAAGGTCAAAGGGAACAATCCCAACGACAAAACGCGCCGACCTCTGGTTGGGAGGGGCGCGTTTGGCCGAGTTAGGGTCTTGGAAGTACGACCGAACGCTCGGGGTCAGCCCCGGATGTTCGAAAGGCGAAGCTGCCTAGCTTTGGTTAGGATGGCATTTTCGATATCGGTTTCGGTCTGGCCCGCAGCGGGCGCATCTACCCAGCCGCCTGCGCCATCCTTGGATTGCTTGAAGACCGCAACATTCAGCCCGTCAGCGCGCAAACGCGAATCCAAAATATAGACGGTGCATTTGAAGCGCTCTTCTGGCCGTTCTGGGTTGACGTACCAGTCGGTGATAATCACTCCGCCATAAGGATCGGCCGAGGCCAGCGGCATGAAGGACAGCGTATCCAGGCTCGCGCGCCACAGATAACCGTTCACGCCGATGGACGGCTGATCGCTCGGAACCTTCGCGCTGTTACCGCCACCAAACATCTTGAATGGGTTCAACCCTCCTGGCTCTTGAGTTTGGAAGGTCTTTGGGGACCCGGAGGCACAGGCCCCCAGGGCCAGTAGCCCCACCGCTGCCGTCGCAACACCAACGCTACGCATCCAAATTCCGCGTTCAAACGGCATAAGCATCCGATCCTCACAAATGATCTGCGGCACCATTGCACCGCAGCGCCGCCCCGCGCCGGAGCCCTCTATAACAACGCCATGAAATCCGCCAAACAGGAATCGCGTGACCTTGTCGCAACAGCCGCCCTGTGAATCGACAGATTCCGGGCATGGAACGTCTTGCGGTGTTGACCTGACGGATCGTGCGTCGTTAATCGCAATCAATGGGCGAGCCTCAATTGGCGGTTCGGGGCCTTAAGGGCCATATGGTGGGATATGACAAACCGAACGGTCATTTCGCTGATCGCTGCTGGGCTGTATTTCAGCCTGGCTACGGTTGCGCACGCCGAGTCGGCAAAGAAGGCTCCTGATTTCACGGTTCGTGCCGACACTTCGACAAACCTTGTGTCCGGTCAGAAGTCTTTGACCTGGGATGCCCGGCAAGGGCGCTGGGGTGTCACCCTAAACTTGGCAGAGCCGGTTGATCGGAACGCCCAGCTGAACGATATCCAGGCTGGTGCCTATTTTCGGCTGACTCCAGCTCTGCGGATTGGTGGGGCCGTGGCCTTGGGCGAGCAACGTCTGACCCCGTCCTACAAGAAAACCGAGCCGCGCGTCCGACTTGAGACAGCCTTCAAGTTCTAAAGCCCTCTACGCCGGCAATTCCGATCAGACCTGTCGATAGCAACCGGCCAGCGGTTTGCGCATTGATACCGCCCAAGGCGTAGGCCGGTTGGTTGGCTGATCGCACCAGCATGGCGAGTTTGACGGGCCCCAAGGGTTTTGCGGCCGAAGCGCTCTTGGAGGGAAAGGCAGCGGATATGACAACGGCGTCAACGCCGCGCACTCTGGCGGCGCGGGCCGAATGGGCGGCTGCAGTGATGATCCCGTGATGCCGGCGCAATCGAAACGCACGATCGGCTAAGCGTTCGGGAAGGTGGACACCATCAGCACCAATCCTTTGCGCCAAAACCGCGTCCGCCCCTATGAGCAAAAGACAGCCGCGCGCGTGAAGGGTCCTTAGCAAACGCCTTGCGACCTGTTCGGCATTGCCAGCACCGAAGCTGCGATAAACTAGCGCTGCACCACGAGGCAGACTTGCGGCCAGCCCCTCAAGGTCGGGGGTTCGCACTGGGTCGGTAAAGGCCAACAGGCTCGGTAGGGCCTTTCGCAAGCCTGCGCGCCGCCCTAAGCATGCGGCGGTTCTCGCTAGGGTCCAGAATTTCGAAATGTCCACATCTCCTGCGCTTAATCTCGTTCTTGCCCGTATCGCGCGCGCTGTTGTGGCCGCGGGGCGTTCGCTCGATGATGTGACTCTTGTTGCGGTCTCCAAGCAACAGCCATGGGATAACATCGCACCGGTCTTAGGCGCTGGCCAACGCACTTTCGGAGAGAACCGGGTGCAAGAGGCCGCAACACGGTGGAGCACGAATAGGACGGGTATCGAACTGCGCCTGATTGGCCCGCTGCAAAGTAACAAGGTGAGGGACGCTGCGGGACTCTTCGACGTGATTGAAACTCTGGATCGCGAGAGCTTGGCTAAGGCCCTTGCTGTCGAAAGCCAGCGACAGGGGCGAATCCCGAGGCTCTATGTTCAGATCAATACGGGCGAAGAACCACAGAAGGCTGGAGTTGTACCCGACCAGGCCGATGACTTTATCGATCTGGCGCGTTCGACCTATGGCCTCGCCGTTGAGGGTTTGATGTGTATTCCGCCGCAGGAACAGTCGGCCGGTCCACACTTTGCCCTGCTAGCCAAGATCGCCGCTCGGAACGGACTGAGCAAACTCTCTATGGGCATGAGTGAGGATTTCGAGACCGCAATCAAATTTGGGGCAACCAGCGTCAGGATTGGTTCTGCAATCTTTGGAGCCAGGGCTTAAGTCTGAGAAATTTTTAGAACATCACCGGGTGCTGCCGTGACCAGTAGCGCGAGCATGTCATCTCTGGCCAATGCGATGCAGCCCTCGGTTGGCGGATAGTTTGGTCGGGCCAAATGCAGAAATATCGCCGAGCCAAGCCCACTTATAGGCGGATCGTCGTTGTGACCCAAGACCACGACTAGGTCATAGACACGGTCCTCGCGCCACAAATGTTCGGCGCTGGCGGGATAAGGTAGTCTCACAGGGCTATTGTATGCGGGATCATCTGGTGCATCGCACCATCCGTCTGAGGGTGAAATGAGCTTCGTTGGCAAAGTGGTGGTGGGCTTGGACTCTCGGTCGGGCCTGTAGATCAGATACCTCATAGGCCATGTGCCGAGCGGTGTTGCCCCGTCACCCTCTCGCTTGGCTTCGGCAAGTCGTACCCCACCTTTTCCCAAGGCGCAGGGCACGGTTCGGTCGCCCAAATCGAAGCGCCCATCTGACGTCGCCGTGAAGATCATCAATGAACTCTCAGGAGGGATTGGCGAGAAGGCCCATTAAGGTGCATGTTCTTTCGTATGGCTCAACGCAAAACCTTGCTGATTGTCGATGACAATGATGACCTTCGCGGCGAACTCGCCGAGCAGCTCGAAATGGACCAGGAATTTCAGGTCGCTCAGGCTCCAACCGGCGGTGACGGAGTGCGGCAGGCCGTAGAGCTTCGCCCCGACATCATCCTGCTGGATATTGATCTTCCCGATATGAATGGTCGCGAGGTGTGTCGCCAAATGCGCGACAAGGCGGTGATCGCGCCAATTATTATGCTCACGGCCGCTGATACCGACGATGACACGGTCCAGGGCCTCGACGCGGGTGCCAACGACTATGTGACCAAACCCTTCAAACTGGCCGTACTTCTGGCTCGCATCCGGGCCCAGTTGCGCAGTCATGAGCATTCGGAAGGCGCCGTGTTTCACTTAGGCGACTACGAGTTTCGGCCCTCTGCCAAACTCTTGGTAGACGCAGCTCAGAAGAAAATTCGGCTGACGGAAAAAGAGACGAACATTCTGAAATATCTCTATCGAGCCGGTGAAAAGCCGATCAGCCGCGAAGAGCTGCTCGCTGAAGTTTGGGGCTATAATGCCGGTGTAACGACCCACACCCTAGAAACCCACGTTTATCGATTGCGTCAGAAAATCGAGCCCGATCCATCCAATGCGAAACTCCTGCTGACAGAAGCCGGCGGATACCGGCTGGCACCCTAGACACCGAAGTCGGCACTGACCGGCGCGTGGTCGCTCGGGCGCTCCCATGCTCGCACATCATCGTGTACACGCGATTGAGCCGAACCGGTCCGAAATGCCGCCTCGCGCAAGCCCGGTGTTACCCAGATATGGTCCAGTCGCAGGCCCCGATTCGAGGCGCGAAAGTCAGCAGCCCTATAGCTCCACCAAGAAAACAACTTTGTCGGGTCGGGGGTCGCGGCGCGTGGAAGATCAATAAAGCCGAGGCTTTGCGCCAGCCGCTCCATAGCTTCGATCTCAAGGGGCGTATGGCTGACCACACGCGACATCTGTTTGTGGCTCCAGACGTCAAATTCGCCCGGCGCGACGTTCAAGTCGCCAACGATGGCTAACGGTGACTTTGGGTCACGTTGAGCAAGCTCGCGCGTCAGGCGTTCGATGAAGTCGAGCTTGTGGTCGAACTTGGGATTGATTGTACGGTCAGGCTCATCGCCACCTGCCGGTACGTAGAAGTTCTGCACTTCGACCCCAGCAACAACTGCACCGACCACTCTGGCATGGCCTTCCCGGCAGACGGCCAGGGGCGGCGCATCTTCGAGCGGTAGTCGTGAGGCGATTGCAACGCCGTGCCATCCCTTTTGGCCGGCAATCTTGAAGTATGGCAGCCCCGCAGCCTCAAGCGCTGCACGGGGGAACTCTGCCTCCTGACACTTTATTTCTTGCAGGCACAGGACGTCAGGTGCCTGCTCCCGGACAAAGCGGGCGATGTGGTCGGCGCGCAGGCGGACTGAGTTCACGTTCCAGGTGCAAAGGCGAAGGCGCATGGCCTGAACTAGCCCCAAAGAACACAAAAAGAAACGCCCGGACACTGGTGAGGTCCGGGCGTAGTGATGTTTCTCATGCCGTGGCCGGGAGGGGATAGAAACCGCCACGGACGCCACCTGCTCGCGCAGGCGACATGCGTGGCATTAATGCAACTTGTGAGAACAAAAGTCAAGGAGAATCGTTTAACATATTGCTTGTTGTGAACATGTCACATTCGGCCGCGACCCGGTGCCTTGGGTCGCGGGTCAATCAGCTGGAACAACGAATTAGGCAATCCAGAAACCCGCACCATGTCGGCCAAAGCAATCTGGGTAGATTGACCCTGCGCGTCGGTAACCGTCCATCCGTTGAGCGCGAGCCGCCGATCTGCGAAGCTCAGGACAATTTGACCCTCAGCCTCCTTTCGCCCGTCGCGCGCTGTAATTGAAAACCCATCAGGCGTTTGACGCACCGCAGAGATCAGAATTCCGCGATCAAGACGAATTTGCCGGGCCAAAAAGATCGACAGGGGCGTTGCGATCAAGGGGTAGCGATCAAAGGTTTTCAGCTGTGAGTTGGCGATAGTGACGTTGGAGCCATCAGCTACCACCAGCAGCCGCGAAGGGGGATCATAGGCAAAGCGCGCGCGGCCTGGGCGTTTGAGGTAAATTTCACCGCGCGAGATGTTTCCTCGCGCATCGGTCTGGATGAATCGACCCTTGGCTTCGGTAAGGCCTTGAAGGTAGATCCCCGCACGGTCCACCAGGGCCTGCTCTGCCACGGTCAAGGGGGCGATTCTTGGCCGGGCGGCCAAAGCCGGTGTCGCAAACGCGCTGGCAAAAAGTCCCAGGGCAAGGTGTCGTCTATCCATGATCATGACGCGGTTCTGGCAAACGGAAACGGCGGCATTGCGACCCCGCCCTGATTGAAGTCGTCAATCGGCTATAAAATGTGGAACGAAGCGAGAGGTATTTCGAGTTACCCGGCTGCGATCTTCCCTAATCCCAAGGCCAGCGGGCTCATCCCCCACCATCCAAACACCCATCACTGGATAGTGACCGTCAAATCGGGTCAAAGGATACAGCGCCTGACGCATATGGCCCTCGTCCCCATAACCCTGATCCAAGACTGGCGCGCGCCGCCCGCGTTCAATCAACTCGATATTGGCCCCCTCGCGGGAAAACAGCGGCTTGCGCACATAGGAACTGCCCAAATCTGCGCATGCCGGATCCTCCTCGAAATAGGCCGGTAACAGGTTCGGATGGCCCGCGTTTCGTGACCAAAGCAGCGGCAGAAGGCCCTTGTTGGAGAGGATCGTCTTCCAGGCGGGTTCCAAGAACTGGGCCTTAGAGGTGGCAAGATTGGCGGCATAGGGTTCGCGCAGCATCTCTTCCCAAGGATAAAGCTTAAACATCGCACTGATGATGTAGTTGTCTTGATCGACAAACCGCCCATCGGCATCGAGTCCGATCGACAGTAGCGGCGCGAACTTCGGCTCCAGACCGGCTTGAACCGCAATGTCTTCGAGATAACGAACGGTTTGGCGGTCCTCGATCAAGTCGGGATCGCTCGAAAAGTGCACAAAGCCGCCGCCTGGGAACAGTGTGGAAAACCGTGCTTTCAGCTTCTCATGCAGACTGTTGAACTGATCTGAGTTAGCCGGGATTAGACCCGAGGCAATGACATCCTCGAGCCAGACCCATTGAAAAACGCCGGTCTCATAAATGCTGGTGGGCGTATCAGCGTTATACTCGTACAGCTTGGCTGGTCCGGTGCCGTCAAAGGCAAAGTCAAAGCGCCCATAGAGTGACGGGGCCTTGTCAGACCAGCTCTGGGCCACATAGTCCCTCGCCGCCTCTGGGATGGCTAAGCGGGCCATAAGTTGCTCGCTTTTGACCACTTCGGAAACGAGATCCAAGCACATCTGTTGGATCTCACTCGCCGGGCTTTCTAGACCGTTTTCTATCTCGGCCATGCTGAACGCGTAGGCCGCTCGCTCATCCCAATAACGCGCGCCATCGAGGTGGTGGAAGGTGAACCCCAACTCCTGCGCGCGCGCCTTCCAGGCTGGCCGCTCCTCAAGTCGCAAACGGCGCAAAACGATCTAGCCCCCCGAGGGCATCTTGGATGATTCAATCTGAAGGTTCGGGGCTTCTAGTTGGAGCGGCGCATCCTTTGGAGCAGACAGTCGCGCCAGGATGTCATCGGCCGAACTCTGCCCCGGGAGTATACCGGCGTTGCGCAGCTTGGCGTCCAAGTCGGCACCAGTCCGCCGGTCCTCGAGCTCACCAGCGGCCTTAAATTGCTCATCGCGGATGGCTTGCCGCTCTTTGATACGTTTTAGACTGTCGGCTGCTGAGCCGAGGGCCGCATTGGCTCCCGTTCCGCTGGCGGCAACGGACGCCTGAGCCCGTTGGACCGACTCATTGACCTTCACGACGTCGATCTCCCGACGAAGCGTCTCCACCTTGTGCTGCGTGGTGACGATCACCTGCTGCATACGCTCCTCGGCGCTGCGCATTTCGCCAAGCTGGGGGGTCTTTAGGGTTGCTTCCTGTTCAAGATCGGCAATCCGTTGAGCCACTTCTCGAGCTAGGGCCTCGTCACCCTTAGCTAGGGCCGCCCGGGCAGAGCCCTCGTATTTGCCGGCCTGGTCCCGCAAGTTCTGCAAGTCCTTTTCCAAGATGCGTCGCCTCGCCACGAGGGCCGACAGATCATCGCGCGCCTTCCCTAATGCGCCATCGGCGTCGCGGATCTCCTGATCAAGGATGCGCAGAGCATTGGCGTCCACCACGGAGGCCCCAGCGTCATGTGCGGTGCCGCGAAGAAGCGCAAAAAGCTTTGTCCAAACAGACATGTTTAATCTCCCCGGTGCGTCTAGGCGGCGCGGTTGAAGTTGTCGCGCAGGTCACTGGCGGCACGGATCGCGTTCTCGGCCAGCATCCGCAATTCAATGATCACCGTTTGCAGCGTTGTCTTGCAGGCCAGTTCGCCAAACAACTCATAGTAATCCCGCTCAGCGACAGTCGTGATCCCGAAATTCGAAAGCGGCACAATCTTTTGCGCCTTGAGCAAAAACTCATTGAAGGCGTGGCGATCAGTTTGCTCATCGACCGGCCATAGCAGGGCCGATACGACGATTTGATCTGCACCAACACTCAGGTAAATCGGCAAATCGCCCTGTTCGTGCATCGTGACCATGAGCACGGGCTCAGTGCCTTCCAATACGCGGACGCTCACCTCTCCATCTCGGAGTAAGGCCGAAGTGTCTAAGGCGTCGGCGAGGCTTTTGACACTCCAGTCGGTGTCTATCACCTGGTCCATATGTGCAACTCCTTGGAGCGGTTGTGAGGGAGGGCGGGGGTTTTTCAAAAGTGTTGGGCCGCGACTAGAAGAAATCAGTATGGCTCGTGCGGCGGCTTGAATGTCATATTTCGCGGAAGGCGGCACCCAAAGCTCGAGCTTCACCAAGCCAAGCTGACGTCGTTGATCGCGCCAAGCCCGGGTTCTTTGGGCGGCGGCTAGGGCGGAAGTCGGGCTTGGTCTCGTTGGCATCGTTCATTGTACACATACATGTATGCTTGACAGAGCGCAATCAAGGGTCATGTTCATCGTCCAAGCCAGCGGCGGGATCTGCGGCGGGCGCATATAGAGACTCTTAGATGTTCGAGCGGTTCTTTGGTCGGCGAGGTGAGCCTGAGCTTCCTCAATTGCCGGTGGTTCGCAATGTGACGATTGGTCGAACCCTGCGCGTTGATCCCTTGGCGTGGCGACGTTTCGGCTCCGCTACCCGCTTTGCACTTGACACTGATGTTTTGGAGATCACGGCGCAGGGATTGATCGACTTGGGCGGGGACGGGTTCGTGCATCGATTTTACACCGACGAAGATCTCATGTTTCAGGTGGTGTCTCCAGACCCCGAAGGGGCCAGGGCGACCGACCACACGCTTTTTATGCCCTGGATCAGCGCTTGGCCGACCAACCCCGCGGCCCGCCGCGTGTGGCTGGACCGTATGCGGGCCCAGACCTTTACGGCGGAGGGACTATCCACATATCAGCGGTTCTGGTTTGCCCCGGAAGACGAGCTCCAGGATCCGGTGAGCTTCTGGGAGAATGTCTATGATGATCGAGCTGGATCATCCGCGCGTCGCATCTATCAAAGCTGCATGCTGTTCGCCCGCGAACTTCCAGACGAGGGCCGTGAGTTGTTGTTGGCGATCGAGATGGAGCCTCAGGCCGGTGACGTGACCCACGAGGTCATGCTGGGGATACCTTTGGATGTCGCTGAATTCCAAGCCTAAGAAGGGGTTGCAATGTTTGACACGACCGAATTTCTAAGCGGGGCGTTTGCGTTCCTCCTAGCCTTTCTGACCGCAGGCGCATTTGCCGCGGGCTTCATGGCGCTTTACCGGCTGGTGACCCCCCACGATGAGGGCAAGCTGATCCGCGAAGGTAACGTCGCGGCTGCGGTCGCCTTGGGCGGCGCGGTATTGGGTTACATGATCCCCTTGGCATCGGCCTTATCTCAAACCCACAGCTTGATTGAGTTCGCGGCTTGGGCGGGGCTTGCCGGAGTTATCCAGATTCTGGTGTTTTGGGGTGTTCGCAAGGTGGCCCTGCCCGACGTCTCTGCGCGCATCGAACGTGGTGAGACCGCCAGCGCGATCTATCTCCTGCTGATCTCGGTTGCCGTTGGTATTATTAATGCCGCCAGTATGACGTCCTAGCCGATGAGCTACATTCCCTCGAGGTCGCGTCCCATGTCTAAACGCTCCAGACACATCGCTATGACCAGCCTCATGTGCGGCGCATCGGTATCCATGGCCGCCTGTGATGACGCACCGACCCGCTTGGCACAGTGGCAAGAGCCCCCCGCCAAGGTCGAGCAGGGTCAGCAAGTTGATGCGTTCGCCTATCCCACAGTCCAAGCCTGCTTTGACGCAAACGATATGTCAGATGATGCCTGCCGCGAAGCCGCAATGGCCGCCATCAAGGACAACGAGGCTTCCGCACCGCGTTACGACGCGCGTGAAACCTGCGAAGATGTGTACGGCGCAGGACAGTGCGTTCCGCGCAGTGGCCAGAGTGGCAGCTTTTTCACGCCGCTGCTTACCGGCTTCGTTGTTGGCCAAATGCTGAATGGCGGGTTTCGAGGAACGGGGCTCTATCGCGACCAACGCGATGGCGGCTATTATACCGGCTATGGTGGACGTTTGGGGTCGGATTACCGCACGGGCCGGACCCAGATTGGTGTCAAAGGCATTGACCCACCTGATGCCATAAAATCGGTGCCACCCAAGGTTCAGACCAGGACCTCCGTGCTGTCGCGCGGCGGTTTTGGTGGGCGTATGAGCGGCTCGAGTTATAGCGGCAGCCGCTGGGGCGGTTAGGCACTCAACCGTTCGGCTTGGGCACTATCGCGACCGTCAGACCAGCGAGACAAGGCCCCAAGCAGCGCGGCCGGGCTAATCGGCTTGCCCAGATGATCGTCCATTCCTGCGGCCATGCACTTCTCGATCTGCTCAGGCAGGATGTTGGCGGTCATGGCGACAATAGGCGTCTCTCTCGCCTGCAGACTTGCGAGCGCACGGATTTCCCGCGTTGCGGTCAGGCCATCCATCACCGGCATCTGAACGTCCATTAGAATCAAGTCGAAAGCCCCCGCCTTCATGGCCTCGACGGCGAGGGCACCGTTTTCGGCACTCGCGATTTCGACGTCGAAGGGTCGAAGCAGGGTGATCACCAACTCCCTGTTCACTGCAACATCTTCAACAAGCAAAAGCCGAAGAGCGCGGTTGGGAGATTCAGGCGTTGCGGCTGCAACTTCTTCAACCAGCGCTTCTGCATGAGGCAGGGCGACTTCAAACCAGAAGGTGGATCCCTGACCCGGCCGACTGTCGGCCCCAATTGTACCCCCCATCAAATCTAAGGTGCGCTTGCTTATAGCTAACCCTAGTCCCGTCCCGCCATATTCTCGGCTGACGGACGCGTCGGCCTGGGTAAAACGATCAAAGAGTTGTTCGATATGCTGCTGAGCGACACCGATCCCGCTATCGGCCACCTCGACCCGGAGCAGGTCTTGGCCCGGCCCGCCGAACATTGGAAAGAAAGCTGGGACTCACCCGCGACCTGGGGGGCGACGGCAACACGGAAACGATAACGAGAGAGTT
>JANPNB010000416.1:0-7888 GCA_031427275.1 Alphaproteobacteria bacterium
CCGAAACCGAGCTGGACGTCGTCGAAGGCATGCAGTTCGACCGCGGTTATCTGTCGCCCTACTTCATCACCAATGCCGAGAAGATGGAGGCTGAACTCGAAGAGCCGCTAATCCTGCTCTTCGAAAAGAAGCTGACCTCGCTGCAGCCGCTGCTTCCAGTTCTGGAAGCCGTTGTTCAGTCGGGCCGTCCCCTGCTGATCATCGCAGAAGACGTTGAAGGTGAAGCGCTCGCGACCCTGGTCGTCAACAAGCTGCGCGGCGGCCTGCGGGTTGCTGCGGTCAAGGCACCGGGCTTCGGCGATCGTCGTAAGGCCATGCTGGAAGACATCGCCATCCTCACGGGCGGCGAACTGATCAGCGAAGACCTCGGTATCAAGCTGGAAAACGTCACTCTGGAAATGCTGGGCAAGGCCAAGAAGGTCACCATCACCAAGGACGACACCACCATCGTTGACGGTTCCGGCGCTAAGGACGGCATCGAAGGCCGTATCAGCCAGATCAAGCGTCAAATCGAAGACACCACGTCGGACTACGACAAGGAAAAGCTGCAAGAGCGTTTGGCCAAGCTGGCCGGCGGTGTTGCCGTGATCCGCGTCGGTGGCGTCACCGAAGTTGAAGTGAAAGAAAAGAAGGACCGCGTCGATGACGCCCTCAACGCGACCCGTGCGGCCGTGGAAGAAGGCATTGTCCCCGGCGGCGGCGTTTGCCTGCTGAAGGCGTCCAAGGCTCTGGACGGCTTCAAGGGCGACAATGCTGACCAGGAAGCTGGCGTGGCCATCGTGCGCCGCGCTCTGCAAGCTCCGATCCGCCAGATCGCCGAAAACTCCGGCGTTGAAGGCTCTATCGTGGTCGGCAAGGTTCTGGAAAACGCGTCTCCGACCTTCGGCTTCAATGCTCAAACCGAAGAATATGTCGACATGGTCAAGGCTGGCGTCATCGACCCGGCCAAGGTCGTCCGCACCGCCCTGCAGGACGCGGCCTCAGTGGCTGGCCTGATGATCACCACCGAAGCTGCAATCGTCGAGTCCCCTAAGAAGGGCTCCGGCGGCGGTATGCCCGGCGGCGGAATGGGCGGCATGGGTGACATGGACTTCTAGTCCACGCATCCATCACTCAGATCGGAAGGGGCGGGACCGCAGGGTTCCGCCCCTTTTTTTGTCAGTTTGAGGCAATGGCCTTGGTATCGTCGCCGACGATTTTGTGACCAACCCAGCTGGTGACACTGACGATAACCCCGGCCAGCACGCCCGACATCAGGCCCTTGACCACAAAGCCTTTGAGGAACATCGCGACCAACCCGATCATGGCCGCATTCACCACCAACAGGAACAAGCCCAAGGTGATGATTGTCAGGGGCAAGGTCAAAACGACCAAGACCGGCCGCACGAAGGCATTGACCACGCCCAGCAGCACGGCGGCGATCGCCAGTGTGATCAGGTTATCGTACGAAACGCCTGGCAACAGCATGGCGGCCAGTGCCAAACCGACGGCAGCCATGACGGCGCGGATTAGAAATCGAGGCATTTTGGAGCTCCCGGCTCTGTTTGAACCAGCAGAATGGGCGCGGAATTTCCAGAGTGCAACGTTTCAGACGGCAGCCGCCTCTAAACTTGGCACCGTTTCTGAGAGGCGACCGCCGATCCGGATGGGTTCGATCCGGCGCGCCAATCCCGTTCTGTCATCGGTCTCGACGAACACACCGCAGACGGTGGCGGGCCCCTCGGCGGGCTTATAACGACCACCGCTGATCCGCGTCGTGAACCGCCGAAGCGGCTCCTCCTTCTGATTGCCGATCACGCTGTCATAGTCGGCGCAAGCCCCAGCATCGGTCTGATAGGCCGTGCCGCCGTTCAGGATCTGGCAGTCGGCGGTCGGCACGTGGGTGTGGGTACCGACGACCAAGCTGGCCCGACCATCACAGAAATGGCCCATCGCCATTTTCTCTGAGGTGGCTTCTGCGTGCATGTCGACCACGACCGCATCGGCCACCATCCCCAGCGGACACTTCTCAAGTTCGCGATCAACGGCGGCGAAAGGGTCATCCAGACTATCCATATGCACCCGGCCCAACAAGTTGATAACCAGGATGCGCTTGCCGCTATCGGTCTCGAACAGGTTGGCACCCCGACCTGGCGCATCGGCCAGAACCGAATAGTTCAGCGGTCGGATCAACCGGGGCTCGCGGACGATATAGGTCAGAGCTTCCTTCTGGTCCCAGGAGTGGTTGCCTAGTGTCAGGCAATCGGCCCCAGCGGCAAAGAGCTCCCGTGCGGTATTCTCTGTTATGCCAAACCCTGCCGCAGCGTTCTCAGCATTGACGATGACGAACTCCAACGCCAGCCGACGACGCAGAGCCGGGAGGTGATCGGCAAGACCCTCACGGCCCGAACGACCGACAACGTCTCCAAAGAAAGCAAAGCGCATGAACAGTCCTAGGGTTTCCTAAATTCAATATATCCGGTTTCTGTGAGAATGGCGTCCAGCTTCTGATCGTGCGGTTCCGACGGGACTTCGGCAACTTCCTGCCCGGCATAGGCCAATCCAACAACAAAGACGCGACCCTGCACGCGCAGCGCTTCTAACGTGCGGTCATAGTGGCCACCGCCCTGTCCTAACCGCCCGCCACCACGGTCGAAGGCCAGTAAGGGCGCGATCACCATGTCGGGCCTAACAGTCATTGCTGTTTTGGCAGGAGACGGGACCCCGAGGGCGTCGCGGATCAGCGCCTCGCCCGGTGACCACAACCGAAAGACAAGCGGTAAATCTCCGGCGAGACAAGTTGGGAGCGCAAGTCTTGCGCCTGACTTAGCAAGCGCGAGCATCAACGGCACTGGGTTAAGCTCGCTGCCGATCGCATGATAACCCGCAACAGTCGCAAAACCGGACAATGGACAGTGGTCTACGCTCTGATGCGCGGCGGTGGGATTGTCGCGCGCGAGATCAGCCCGCAAGGCGCGCAGCTTCCGCCGCAGTTCCAGCTTAGAGTCGGTATCAGTCACTCCCCCTCTATACAGGGAAATGGGTGGCGGCGCCGCGAAGCCGTGAAGGACGGTTTAAACCCCCTCGGACCTGGAGTACCAGGTGGGCGCCATATACCCGAGCCCACGGGCTCAGACAGGGACAGCTCCCATAGAGAGAATTAAGGTCTCTGGGATTTGTTGCCTTCGACGAGATCCGCAGCAAGACCCGCCGATAACTAGAATAGGGCCTTAGGCGGCGCTTCTCAAGCGCTGGCCAACTTTTCGATCTTCTTGGCCGCATTATCCAGAGCAAGTGCCGCACGGACCTCAACCCGCGCGTACTCCGACTGCAGCCGAGCATGGTCGCCCTGAACAGCATTCAGTCTGGTCTTGGCGTCGGCCAACTCATCGGCAAGCAACAGCGCGCCCATTAAGAACAGTCGCGTATCACCCAACTGCCCCATGTCCTGTGAGACCTGCCGGACCTGGTGGTCAAACATACGGGCCAGCTCTAACAGATGAGCCTCCTGACCGTCTTCGCAGCCAACGGCGTAGGGCCGACCATTCACTTCGATTGTCATCTGGGCCATGGACTAAGCCTCTCCACGTTCGGCGATCACAGCCTGGATTTCCGCAATCGCCTTGGTCAATGCGACCGAAGCCTGGCTGCCCGCGGCCTCCAGTTCTTTCTCCCGCGCCCGTGACTGATCAAGCTCGGCCGCCAAACGTGCACGGTCCTGGTCGAACAGGGCAGAGTCACCGGAATTGGGGCTCTGGGCTTGACGTTGCTCTAACAACGCTACGGCACGGTCAAGCCGTTTGGCAGCGATCTCGAGGGCACTGTCTTCTCGGTTCATGCTCGGCTCCGAAGTGTGACCGGTAATCTATAGACTAGGCTTGGCCTTTGTCGGAACCCGTTACGTTCCTTGACCGGCAATCACTTGCATGCGACGCCGCCCGCAACCTACTCCTCAATGACTCGGACGCACCATGCCTGCTTCGCTCCTGACCATGGCCGACGCTATTCGCGTGCTCTCTATGGATGCCGTCCACAAAGCCAAGTCGGGACACCAAGGCATGCCGATGGGCATGGCTGATGTGGCAACGGTGCTTTGGACCAAGTTTCTGAAATATGACGCAGCCAAGCCAGACTGGGCTGACCGCGACCGGTTCGTGCTCTCTGCCGGTCACGGCTCGATGTTGATCTACGCGCTTCTGCACCTGAGCGGCTTCAAGGCCGTGACCATGCAGCAGATCAAGGACTTCCGCCAATGGGGTTCCAACACGGCCGGTCACCCGGAATATGGGCATACGCCAGGTGTCGAAACAACGACGGGGCCATTGGGCCAGGGGATTGCAACAGCCGTAGGCATGGCGATGGCAGAGCGGCATTTGGCGTCTCGGTTCGGTGAGGACTTGGTCGACCATCGGACCTGGGTGATAGCTGGGGATGGCTGTCTGATGGAGGGTGTCAGCCATGAGGCTGCGTCCATCGCAGGGCGCTTGCGATTGTCCAAGCTTACCGTCCTATTTGATGACAACAATACCACCATCGACGGTGTTGCAACCATCTCTGAAACCGGTGATCAGCTGGCGCGGTTCAAGGCCTATGGCTGGGCGGTCAAGGCCGTCGATGGTCACGACCACGCCAAGGTGGCCGCAGCACTCCGCTGGGCCACCAAGCAAGATCGCCCCACCTTCATCGCCTGCAAAACCCTGATTTCTAAGGGCGCGGGCCCGAAAGAGGGCGACCCTCACAGCCACGGTTACACCCTGTTTGATGAGCAGATCGCCGATGCCCGCAAGGCCATGGGCTGGACAGCTGCTCCGTTTGAGGTTCCAGACGACGTGCTCAGGCCCTGGCGGGCTGCAGGGCGCAAGGGTGCCAGGACTCACAAGGCCTGGCGGAGCAAACTCGCGGGCTCAAGTCATCGTTCGGAATTCGAGCGCGCCATGGCGGGTGATCTCCCGGCCGATGCCTTTGCCAAAATCGACGCCTATGTGACCGAGGTGGTCGCCTCTAATCCCGCCGCCGCGACTCGGCAGCATTCCGGCTCTGCCTTGGAACAGCTGGTTCCGGCCATCCCCGAAATGATCGGGGGTTCCGCCGATCTCACGGGCTCCAACAATACCTATGTGAAGGGCACTAAGGCTTTCGACCTCCCCGACTATTCCGGCCGTTATGTCCACTATGGTGTACGCGAGCACGGCATGGCTGCGGCCATGAACGGCATGGCCCTGCACGGCGGTGTGATACCGTTCTCCGGTACGTTCCTGGTATTTTCCGACTATAGCCGCCCGGCGATCCGCCTGGGCGCACTGATGGGGATCCGGGTGATCCATGTGATGACCCACGACTCGATTGGCGTGGGAGAGGACGGCCCGACGCATCAGCCGGTCGAGCATGTGGGTGCTCTGAGGATGATCCCCAATCTGAACGTTTATCGCCCGGCCGATGCCATTGAGGCGGCGGAATGCTGGAAGCTGGCGCTCTCCACCAAGACGACGCCCTCAGTGATGGCGCTCTCGCGCCAGAAAGTGCCAGCAGTCCGTGACAGCGCGCCTGAGAACATGTCAGCCAAGGGGGCTTATGAACTGGTGGCTGCTAGCGGTCCGGCCAAGGTGACGATCTTTGCCTCCGGCACCGAGGTTTCGGTCGCGACGGCGGCCCGCGCGCTCCTTGAGGCGGACGCTATCCCGACCCGTGTGGTTTCGACCCCCTGTTGGGAGCTGTTCGAGGTTCAGAGCAAAGCCTACCAAGCTGAGGTGATCGGCAAGACCCCTGTTCGCGTGGCCGTCGAGGCGGGTGTCGGGTTCGGATGGCAGAGGTTTATCGGCGAAGACGGTGTGTTCGTCGGGATGACCAGCTTTGGTGCCAGCGCGCCTGCTGAGGTCCTTTACCAGAAGTTCGGCATCACCGCTGAGCACGTGGTCGCGGCGGCCAAAGCCAAGCTAGGTTAGACCACCATGCGCCTAGGCACACCGCTTTCCCCTACCGCCGTCAAGGTGATGCTGCTCGGCTCAGGAGAGCTCGGCAAGGAAGTGGCCATTGAGCTTCAGCGCTTGGGCTGCGAGGTCATTGCAGTGGATCGCTATGCCAATGCGCCTGCCATGCAAGTCGCGCACCGCAGCCACGTGATCGCAATGACTGACGCCGCTGCCTTGCGCGCTTTGGTCGAGCTTGAGCGACCCCACCTGATCGTTCCCGAGATTGAGGCTATCGCTACCGACGAGTTGGTGCGGGTCGAGGCTGAGGGATTGGCCACGGTTATCCCGACGGCGCGCGCGGCCCAGTTGACAATGAACCGCGAGGGTATCCGCCGGTTAGCGGCCGAGGATCTGGGCTTGGCGACCAGTGCCTACGCCTTTGCATCGAGCGAGGCCGAACTCGCCACGGCCGCCCGCGACGTCACCGGCTTTCCCTGTTTCGTGAAGCCGGTGATGAGCTCTTCGGGCAAGGGCCAGTCCTTTGTTGAAACCCCAGATCAGATCGCCGAAGCTTGGCGCTATGCTCTGGAATCGGGTCGGGTGGAACAGGCCCGCGTGATCGTAGAAGGTCGCGTCGATTTCGACTTTGAGATCACCCTGCTGACCGTGCGGTTCATCGCTCCGGACGGCAAGATCGCCACCGCCTTCTGCGACGCCATCGGCCATCGCCAGGTCAAGGGCGACTATGTGGAAAGCTGGCAACCCCAGGCCATGAGCCCAAAGGCACTCCACGCTGCCCGTGAGATGGCCCGCACGGTGACTGGGGCCTTGGGTGGTCAGGGCTTGTTTGGCGTCGAGTTGTTCGTCAAGGGCGACGAAGTCTGGTTCTCAGAGGTCAGCCCTCGCCCGCACGACACGGGCCTGGTCACCTTGGCCACCCAACACCAGAGCGAGTTTGCCCTACACGCCCGCGCCATACTGGGTTTGCCGGTCAACACGGCCCTGCGCGAACCCGGTGCCAGCGCGGTGATTTATGGCGGCATGGATGCGGTCGGGGTCGCCTATGAGGGTGTTGCTGAAGCCCTTGCGATTCCAGGTGCCGATCTGCGTCTGTTCGGCAAACCCCAAGCCTTCGAAAAGCGCCGGATGGGTGTGGCCTTGGCTCGCTGGTCGAGCGTCGAGGAAGCTCGAAACCGTGCTAAGGAAGCCGCCGACAAGGTTCGGGTCGTCGAGGGCTAAGCCCTTAGGGGTTGACTTGCGCTCCGTCAGACCGAAAAACCCGGCGCAATTCCTGCATTTGGCCAGAACGCCACACCACCAAAGGAGCATTTCATGACAGTTCGCGTCGCCATCAATGGGTTTGGCCGTATCGGCCGTCTGGTCTTGCGGTCCATCGTCGAGCATGGCCGCAAGGACATCGAGGTGGTGGCGATCAATGACCTGGGTCCCGTCGAGACCAATGCTCACCTGTTGCGCTATGACAGCGTCCATGGCCGGTTCCCTGGCACGGTGACGGTCGACGGGGATTCCATCGATGTGGGCTTTGGCAAGATCAAGGTCACCGCGATCCGCAATCCGGCTGAACTGCCGCACAAGGACCTGGGCATCGATATCGCCCTGGAATGCACGGGACTGTTCACCACCAAGGAAAAGGCCAGCGCCCACCTATCCGCCGGGGCAAAGCGCGTGCTGGTGTCTGCGCCTTGCACCGATGCTGACAAGACCATTGTCTACGGGGTGAACCATCAGACCCTGACGGCGGCCGACCTTATCGTCTCCAACGCCTCCTGCACCACCAATTGCCTGGCTCCGATCGCCAAGGTGCTGCACGAACTTGCTGGGATTGAGCGCGGCTATATGACGACGATCCATTCCTATACTGGCGACCAGCCGACGCTGGACACCATGCACTCCGATCTCTACCGGGCCCGCGCCGCTGCCATGTCGATGATCCCAACCTCCACGGGTGCGGCCAAGGCGCTGGGTCTGGTGATCCCGGA
>JANPNB010000417.1:0-5012 GCA_031427275.1 Alphaproteobacteria bacterium
CGGCCTGAACCAGCACGGTTTCACCCTTTTGCAGGCGGCCGAATTCGAACAAGCAGTCGTGGGCTGTGCCAAAGGTGACGGGAATGGCGGCGGCCTTTTGCATGTCGTAGCCGTCGGGGGACGGGCCAACAATTGCGGGCCGGGACGGAGCGCAGCGCTGCATGGCTGCCGAAATTGTTCAGGGTGGCGACACGTTGGCCAACGCGGAGATGTTCGACTTCCGCCCCGACTTCGATGATCGTGCCAGAGGCTTGGTAGCCGACAATGTGCGGCCGGGAGGCCAATTGACCGCCGAACCGGCTGAGCGTGTCACCGCCTTCGATGGCGATGGCCTCGACCTGAATGATCACGCCCTTGGGGTGGACAGTTGGGTCTGGAACGTCCTCGTATTTCAGGACCTCGGGGCCACCATTCTCGTAGTAGACTGCGGCTTTCATGGTTTCCTCCAAAGATTAAACAGTTGTTTGGAAGACGACTTGTCACGCCCCTGGTTCCCCGGCAAGCCCAAGGTGGGCATCGCGGAGGGCTCCGCCGACACTAGGGACTCATAAACCTTGGTCTAGGGCTTGCAGTTTTGGGCCTACGATGGCGAATAAGGTCCCAGAACGGCGCAGTGCCAAGGATGATTCCACCCCCATGGATGACGCCGACATCAATCTCGTAATTGAGGCCATGTATCAGGTCGCGGCTGATCCTGAGCGATGGGATCAGTTGGTCGATGCCCTGGGCGAAGTTCCGGGCGTCGATGAAACCCCGACGACCGCCGTGCGCGGGCTGGCTCATAGTCAGGAAATCGCCCGGATGTTGGGGCGTTCCAGGGATGGGCAAGCCGCCCCAACGACACCACCAACGGCCCTGGGTTGGGTCGTTCTGAATGCGGCGGGGAAGATTACGGCAGCCAATCCGCCGGCCCATGCGGTCATGATGACCTCAGGCCTTGGCCAGTTGCGCATCGGTTCGGCAATCGCGTTTGATGACCCCAACAATGATGAAGCGCTAGCCAGAGCCCTGATGCAGTCTCGTGGCAGCCACCAATCCCATGCGATCTTGAAGCTGGAACGGCAGGGCGACCTTGGCCCCTGTTTTGCCTATGTGGTGCCCGCTGGGGCCCTCCCTGGTTTGGTCGGAGAGGGCATTCCGCAGCTGATTTTGGACGCGCAAAGCTATGCCGTGGTGTTTCCCGCCGTTGAGGAAACTCAGCGTCTGTGGACCTCGATCCGGGAGAGTTTTGGTCTGACACCGGCCGAGATTAGACTGACCGCCCTGCTGGGGGACGGTCGCACCTTGGCAGAAGCTGCCGAGGACCTGTCGGTCAGTATCAATACCGTGCGCAATCAGCTGCGGGCGATTTTCGACAAAATGGGCCTGAAGCGGCAGGGTGATCTGATCCGGGTGCTGGGGGACCTGACCCAGATGGCGCGGGTGCTGGAAACGATACCTGGGGGTCAGAATGAAACGGCCGAGGCCGTGCCAGTTTTACGCGATATCCGGCTGAGCGACGGGCGCCGCCTTTCTTATCGCGAATATGGGATTTCGAACGGTCGGCCTTTGCTGATGTTTCATGAGGGGATGGGGTCGAGCCTGTTGCCGCCCGGCGTCCATACTTTGGCCAAAGAACTGGGCTTGCGGGTGCTGTGCGCCGAACGCCCCGGTTTCGGGCAATCTGACCCCCGCGACGACTACAGTTTTGATGGTGTTGCCGATGATATGGTGGAGCTTTGCGACCAATTGGGCGTGGAGCAGGTGCGCATCGCGGCCATCCTTTCGGGTGGGCCTTCGGCCATGCAGACGGCGATCCGATTGGGCGATCGTGCGGCGGGCGTATTGTTGTGCTCAGCGCGGCCGCCGCGTCCCGATCTAAAGAGCGGCGGTGTCATGACGCAGTTTCGCCAACGCCTGCAGCGCAATCCTTGGGTGATCGACTCGTTCTACGCCATCCTGCGCTTGAGGATGTCGAACGGCATGACGCCAAGCATGATGCAGACGGCGACGGCGGAGTCACCGGGGGATCGGATCTTCATCAACGCCAATCCCTGGGTCGGAAAATTCATGTCAGCCTATGTGGGAGAGGCCCTGGCGCTGGGCTGTCGCGGCCCGTCTGATGAGATGAAGGCTTTTCACCGCGCCGGTAATTTGAACGTCGAAGATCTGAAGTGTCGGCTGGTGGTGTGGCACGGGGAACATGATCACTTCGCGCCCCTGGCCGACCTAATGGAGTATCTGGGTGACCGGGCCGATGAGGTTCGTGTTGTGCCCCGGACAGGACACCTGATGGCCCTGCAGCTTTGGGACGAGATGCTGCGCCACGCCGCCTCCTGAAGACCGTCCGGCCCCAAAAAAAGCACTCAGACCGCAAAAAAAGTGCGCGGCATAGTGCAAATTGATCATGCGGCGCGGCCTCGATCCAAGCGACACCATGGGCACGAGACCTACCCCCAAGGGTCGACCGTGTTGCTGATCATGTGTGAGCCTTCCGGCTCTGACGCCCGCCTCATTCGGCGGTGACAGCTGCGCTTGCGCGCTCCTTGGGCCCGATCAACTGCCAAGGGGGCAACCAAATGAACAAGATTTACATGCCGATCGTCGCTGTCGGTGCACTGATGTTGTGCGCCTTTGGGTCGAACAATGTCGCCGCTCCGAGTGCCTTGACCGCGCCGACGCCGATTGAAGGTTCCACCGGTCAGTACGCCTCGCCCTATACCTCCGACGGTGTGACCGCAGGATGGGTGACCAAGTCTATGCAGGTCAAGGCGGGCGGCCAAATCGGCACAGTTGCGGGCAATTATCTGGGCCAGAAAGCGGCCGAGAAGATCCCCTTCGTTGGCGGTTTCATGGGCAAGAAGGTTGGCGCACTGGCCGGACGGTCCATCGCCCTGCAGTCGATCGGTGGTGAGGCATTCATCCGCTCATCGACCGACCTGTCATTCAACTCGCTCCCCGACATGGCGCTGTACATGTACGTCAATTACTCGGCCAACCCGGACTATCAAAAGGTCCTGGAAGCCACCTACGCCATCTATCCGGAATTCCAGACGGCCTATTTGCCGGCTCTACAAGCTGCGTCGGTCGGGCGCTGATCCATCTCAATCGATACGCCGCAGTTGACGCGGACAAAGGGGCGCAAATGATCGTCAAATCCACAGCTATCGGGCTGGCGGCTCTTCTGAGCTTGACCAGTGTGCAGGCCGCGCAAGCTGCCAAACTGAAACCACAAGCCTCAGAGAGCGTCTACCGCGACACCACCTCGCCCGACGGCGTCAAAGGGGTCGGCACGGAGAGCCAAGACATCGTTTCCATGAGCGATGCCATGGTCCGCGATCTGCTCACTCTGCCAGACCTGATGAACCGGCCAACTGCGCCACGGATTATCGTTGATCCAAAGTTCTTCAGGAATGAGAGCACCGAGATCATCGACAAGGCGCTGATCACCGACCGCATCCGGGTCAATCTGATCCGCGCTGCCCAGGGTCGCATGCGGTTCATCGGCCGGGAGTATGCCGCCGCAGTTGAAGAAGAACGCGGCCTCAAGGACAGCGGCAAGGTCGATGTCGGCACCACGGGGCGCACACGCGCTCAAGCCGGGGCCGACTATCGGCTGGTCGGCCGGATTGGCACCCGCGACGCCATCGACACCCGCAGCGGCAAAACCTCGCGGTTTAGTCAGTACACGTTTGAACTGCTCGACATGGAATACGGCGAAATCATCTGGTCGAACCTCTATGAGTTCAAAAAAGAAGCCCGCGACGACGTGGTCTATCGCTAAACATGTCGGGCAAAGCTTCTCTTTTGGTCGGGTTGGCATCGGCGCTCATGGCGACGACGGCGCACGCCGCTGCGCCGGTGATTATCCCGCCCGTCGCCTTTGACGCGGGTCCGGAGATCTTCCAGGGACGCCTGGCGAGTGATCCGCCGGTCAACCGTGTTCTGAACCAGATGGAGATTGGCGCGCGGGCCTTTTGGCGCGGCGATTATGCGACCGCCAAGCCCGCCTTGGATGACGCGATCATGCGGATCGACGCGGTGTTCAACGACAGCCCCAACGCAGCTAATGCCCGCAAGCTTTGGTATGATGAGGGCTCAAAAGACTTCAAAGGCGAGCCTTATGAACGGGCCATGGTCTATCTCTATCGGGGCCTGATTTACCTACATGACGCCGACTATGAGAACGCGCGCGCGGCTTTCCGTCGAGGGCTGATGCAAGATGCCTTTGCCGAGGAGGACCAAAACCGCTCGGACTTCGGATTGCTGTTGTTCCTGGATGCCTGGGCCAGCCACGTGAACGGCGATGCCGATCTGCGTGATGAGACGCTGATCCAGCTTAAGGCTATTCGGCCCAGTTTTGGGGGTATCGGGGCCAAGGACGACACCCTGGTGTTTGCTGAGACCGGCCAAGGCCCACGCAAGCTGGGCGATGGGTTGGACCATGCCTTTTTCGTCTATCGCAGAGGCAAGCCAATCTTGGAGAACCAAGTGCAGGTGATGGTCGGTGCCGCACCGATCCAGACGTTCCCGATGGAAGACATCTATTACCAGGCCTCCACGCGGGGCGGTCGCGAGGTCGATAAGATTTTGGCCGGTAAGGCGCAGTTCAAGGCTGCGACCGGCGGGGTAGGGTCCTTCTTGGCCGACACCTCCGTGGCGCTTTCCAGCAACAGCGGTGCCTTCAGCGCTGGAGGCCAATACGGCGGGGCCGTGGCGGCGGCGGGTGTTGCCTCTGGCGTGCTGCTGATCGTGTCGTCCAAGGCCAAGCCACAGGCCGATGTGCGCGCCTGGTCTTCATTGCCAGATACGGTCCACATTCTGACCCTGGCGTCCGGCGGCAAGGCACCGTTGCTCAATGCGCAATTTCTAAAAGGGGGAACCCCCGTTGCCGGCGAAGACAAGCCGATCACCTGCAATGCCGACGAAAACCACAAACAACTGTGCCTCGTGCGCGCTCACTAATCTCAGACAGGACCCTCAGCCATGACCCCCAATTTCAAGCGCCTGACCCTCGTTACCGCCCTGGCCAT
>JANPNB010000418.1:0-2153 GCA_031427275.1 Alphaproteobacteria bacterium
CCACGCCAACGTCTATTTCACCTTGATTGACGGCAAATTGAGCGTCGAAGACACGCTGTTCGGTCTGGGCAAAGCCGCCGGGTTTTTGCGCGTGTTCCTCGGTCGTGATGACGACGCAGGCCGCTCCGTCGCTGCGCGGCGGCACCTCGAAAAGGCCAAGCGGTTCGACAATCGGGCGCTGCGCCAAAACCTCTTCCAGCGTGATCGGCTTGCGGAATTGGGCGAGCGGATTGAGCGCCGCGTGGCCGCGGTTCTTGACTGCGACGGAGGCAATTTGGGCGCGGGTCACGCCGTGCTCATACATGTAGCGCTGCATATCGAGCGCATACCAGCTGATCGGCGTAAAACCCGCTGGCGCATGGAAATCAACATCGCCGGTCTTGCGCATACTCTCCATCATATGGTCGCGCGCGCTGACCGCTGTTTCCATGTTAATGCCCAGCGCCAGTGCCACCTTGGCCCGGCCGAGCAGCACTTCATCTACCGCTTTGTCAAACGCCAAGGCCGCCGTCAGGCCGTTGCCCAGCACCTCCATCACGATCCCGCTGCACGGCAAGCGCAGATAGCTGGTGAGAAACGTGCTGAAATATTGCTGGCGGGTGTAGGGGCGGGGCTGGGCGACGACGATGGCATTGACGTCGTTCCGATCGACTCCGGCATCCGTCATCGCCTCGACCACCAATTTGGCCAGCAGTTCGTGCTCGACAACTTGCAGATCTTCTTCGGGAGCCGTCTGATAGCGTCCGACTGGCAGCGCGCTGGTTCCAATGATCGCGGCTCGCCTCATCCGACTCTGTCCTCTGCCTTGTCGCCTGCCTGGTTCCATAGTATCGAATAGCTGATATGCGAAATAAAACTGTGCTTCTGGCAACCCATGATTGTGAAACCAATGGCTGAAACATCCGGCTTGCCGGTATTTGACTCGCGTCGGCTGCTTTATTTTTATCATGTGGCGAAGTTGGGCAGCATCAGTCTGGCCCAGGCGGTGCTCAACGCACCGCAACCCGTCATCAGCCGTCATATCAACAAGCTTGAAGAGGAAATCGGCCTGCAACTGCTTGACCGCAATGGTCGCGGCGTGACGATGACGCGGTTTGGGGAGATATTGTTCGGGCGGGCAGAATCGATTCTTCAGGCGATGGAAGACGCCCTTGAAGAGCTGGAACTGGCCCGTCGTCAGCCGACCGGCCAGGTCCGCATTGCAGCCCCAGCGACCTTCATGACCCTTTATATGCCGGAAATCATCCGCCGGTTCATGGCCGAACTTCCCGATGTGGAACTGGTTGCGGCGCAGGCTCTGACCGGCGAGATCTATGAAAAACTGATCTCGGACAAGGTCGATATCGGCATCGTCCTGAATGTTCCCAACCGGGCCAAGTTTGACGTCCACGAGCTGCTGGTCGAGCCGATGGTCTGTATCGTCGGCAAGAACCATCCGCTGGCAGGCGAAACATCAATCAGCCGCAAAATGCTCGCCGGGCACCGGTTGGTCGTGCCGTCCTCGGCATTCGGGTTGCGTCAGCTGATCGACGGTTACATGAATGCCGGCGGCATATCGATTATCGCCCATCTGCAGATCGATAGCGTGCCGCTCATCCGCGAAGTGGTGGCGCAAGGGCAGCTTGCAACGCTGTTGCCGCAATCGACCTGCCGGCTTGAATTTGACTCCAGCAAGTTCACCGCGATCGAACTGGTCCCGACCTTGACGCGCACACTCTTTGCCGCCGCTCCCAAGGATGGTCGGCGCGGCCCCTATGTCGGCACCTTGATGCGCCACATTGTCGATGTTTTCGGTGAGCGCGCAGCCAGCAGCTAGAGCGTGATGGGAAAAAGTGGGAACCGGTTTTTCACAATAAATCACGCGACAACAATGAATTATAGAGCAGGATGCGATTCAGTTTTATCGCATCATGCTCTAAGCCGAAGCGTCGTTCATGCAATCGTCCTGATAATCATAGGCATCATCGCTGCGGACAAGGTGCAGGGCACCGCGTTCGCCGCCGACGTCCACCCATGCCTGGCTGAGCATGGCTGATCCGGCATCCCGGCACGCAAACGTGCGCCAGGTCGCCCAGAGTTGCCCCTCATAGTCGAGCAGGGACTCGAGCATGGCTTCAATGTCTGACCGCCCGCTGCTGCGGACAATCGCCAGA
>JANPNB010000419.1:0-1582 GCA_031427275.1 Alphaproteobacteria bacterium
CCAGAAGTCCCTGAAGGACGAGGCGCGCAAGTTTCTCGCCGCCAACTGCCCGACCTCGCGGGTGCGCAAGGTGCTGGACGACGATGCCAAGACCTTCGATGCCGAACTGTGGGCTGCGGTCGGCGCGCAGGGTTGGATGGGGGCCGCGATCCCCGAAGAGTTCGGCGGGCTGGGCCTCGGACATCTGGAGCTCTGTGTGATCGCTGAGGAACTGGGCCGTGCCGTTGCACCCCTACCCTTTGCGTCGACGGTCTATGTATTGGCTGAAGCGATCATGCTGGCCGGCGACGCGGCTCAGAAGGCCGAGTATCTGCCCAAGATTGCTGCGGGTGAGCTGATCGGGGCCTTGGCGACCTCTGAGGGACCCGGCGTCGTCTCGGCATCCAGCCTGCAATCCACTGTTGAGGGCGGAAAGCTCAGCGGCACCAAGATCCCGGTCACCGACGGTGACGTGGCTCAGCTCTGCTTGGTTCTGGCCAAGGAGGGCGGCCAGCCCGGCCTTTTTCTGGTTGATCTGACCGGCTCGGGCGTGACCCGCGAGGTGTTGAAGACCCTGGATCCGACCCGTGACGCCGCCAAACTGACCTTTGCAAATGCCCCGGTCAAACGCTTGGGCGGAGCCGGTGAAGGGCTAAATCTGCTAGAGCAGATCATGGACCGCGCCGCTGTCCTGCTGGCCTTTGAGCAATGCGGCGGAGCCGACAAGTCGCTCGAGATGGCCAAAGAATTTGCCATGGAGCGCTACGCTTTCGGTCGCGTAATCGCCAGTTATCAGGCGATCAAGCACAAGCTGGCCGACATCTATGTGAAGAACGAGTTGGCCCGCTCCAACGCCTATTACGGAGCCTGGGCGCTCAACACCAATGCGTCAGAATTGCCGGTCGCC
Source organism: Alphaproteobacteria bacterium (assembly GCA_031427275.1). Taxonomy (GTDB): domain Bacteria; phylum Pseudomonadota; class Alphaproteobacteria; order Caulobacterales; family Caulobacteraceae; genus Phenylobacterium. The sequence goes on from JANPNB010000419.1 coordinate 887, forward strand.
GCCAGCGCGGCCCGGATCGCGGCTTCCGAAGCCTTCTGGTTCGCCTCAAAGGAAAACATCCAAACCCACGGCGGCATCGGCTTCACCTGGGAGATGGATTGCCACCTCTATTATCGGCGTTCCCGCCAACTCAGCCTCGTGGCCGGCGCGCCCCGGGTTTGGAAGGAACGCCTCGTCAGCCACCTCGAACGCCGCAACGCGGCCGCCTGAGCCGGAGATAGATCATGGATTTCAACGACAGCCCCGACGAAGCCGCCTATCGCCAACAGGTTCGCGCCTGGCTCGACGCCAATGCGCCCAAGGTCTACGAAAGCGGTGCCGATCTAGAGGGTGGCGACGACCTCGCCCCCTCGCGCGCCTGGCAGGCCAAGAAGGCCGCAGCCGGCTATGCCTGCATCACCTGGCCCAAGGAATGGGGCGGGCAGGGCGGCAATCCCGTCCAGAACGTGATCTTCGGCCAGGAAGAGGCCAAGCATCCGATCCCTGGCAACCCCTTCCAGATCGGCCTGGGCATGTGCGTGCCCACCCTAATGAATTTCGCCGATCAGCCGACCGAGGACCGGTTCGGCGGACCGGCCATCCGGGGCGAGGAGATCTGGTGCCAGTTGTTCTCCGAGCCTGCGGGCGGATCGGACGTGGCCGCCGCGCGGACCAAGGCGGTGCAGGCGCCCGGCGGCTCCGGCGACTGGATCATCG
>JANPNB010000420.1:0-4226 GCA_031427275.1 Alphaproteobacteria bacterium
CCGGTTTGCGGGAACCACAGAAAACGAGCTCTTCTGTATGACGCTCGCTGCAGCGATCGGACTCGACGTGGCACCTGTCGAGATGCGGACAGTCGAAGGTCGACCATTCCTGTTGATCGACCGCTATGACCGCGCACGCGACCCATCGGGGCAACTGATGCGCCTTCATCAAGAGGACTTCGCCCAAGCGCTCGGTATCCCGTCACAGCGCAAGTATGCCAGCGAGGGCGGACCAACATTTGCCGACAGCTTCGGGCTGTTGCGCCGCGCTGCTACCCGACCGGCGCGCGACATATTAAAACTGCTTGATGCGGCGATTTTCAATCTCATTATCGGCAATGCCGACGCGCACTCCAAGAACTTCAGTCTTCTGCACCAAGGCGGCGCGATAATGTTGGCCCCGCTCTATGACCTGCTCTCGACCGTCGCCTATCCCGACCTGTCGCCCAAGCTCGCCATGAAGATCGCGGGCAAGGCGACGCTCAATGAAATTAAATCGCATCACTGGGGCGTATTCTCCGATCAGGTTGGCATCGGCGCGCCTTATGTTCATCGTCGCGTAAAAGACCTCAGCGAGGCGGTGACCCTGCAAATCAACCAGCCCGAAAGCCCGCTTTGGAATCGATTGCCCCGTGACACCGACTTCACAGCAGTTGCCGATTTGATCTGCAGTCGGTCACTCGATCTTGCATGCAAAGCATAGAATTTGCGACAGACGACTTAGACTTGAGAGCATGACGTAAAAGAAGGCAACGCGCACGGCGATAACAACCACCTCGCCCGGCCTACCGCCCACCAACGCCTATCAAACCACGCCCCCGCCAGGGGCGACTCTGCAGAAGGCCTTTCGCCGACTCCAGCACCCTGTATTTCCGCAGTCAGCCCGCGTTCGACGACATCCTGGCCGAAATCTCCAAATAGTGCCTAAGCTCTAACGCTCGAATACCCCAGATCCGGACTGAGCGGGCGGTCGGATCCGGTTCAAGGACGTCAGGCGCTGCCGCCGACTACGCCTGACGCACAAAATTCCTCGACGCTCGGGAGCCTCGACTGCTACCAGCGGCGCCCGTAGCTGTAGGTGACGCTGGGACGGTAGCTGTAGACGTCCCGTGAGCCGTAGGACGGGTAGCCGCCATGAGATTGATGGCCGTAGTACCCGCCCCCTTGGCGGGACGGCGTGCGGTAGCCATCGTGCTGAGTGTTAGGGTGTTCCTCGTGGAAATCGCCATGCACATCGCGCAGCGCGCGATGATACGTTTTGTGGTCGCGACGGCTATAGAACCCATCGGCGTGGGCCTCAGCATGGTCCTCATCCACCTCATCGTGGAAACCGCCATGCTCCTCGTGATCCTGGGCATGCTGGCCGGAATGGCCGCCGTTCCCATAGTAACCCTGGGCCAAGGCACCGCCCGCCGGGACGGCGAGCGCAAGGAGCGAAGACGCGAACAGTATTTTCCTAAACATAAGGACCTCCATGGTGGCGGCGCGGACCGACCGCTTCCCGAGCAAAGTGGCTCTCCCCGGCTGAACCGCGCGTGAACCAACTTGACAGACCCCGGCGACCATTCCGGGCGATGTCAGCGCCTCTCGAAGAGCCCCGCGTTGTGAGACCGGAGTAACGGTGGTGGTGTGGACGGCGCAGGAGCCCAACACGAAGTTGAAAACACACTCTTGCAATTCAGAGCAAATTGGTTTGTCTACGCGCGGCGGGCCGGGCCCCTCTGGCGAGTTGTTTCAACTCGTGATGTCGGACCGCAATCGGTGACACCGGTGCATTTGGGTCTGGCTTTTTCACAATCGTCATATCTGCAAGAAAAATGCTCCGAGCCATCCGATTGGATCAACCGGAGCGTTTTCACGCTCCGATTTTGAGGCGTGACATCATGAGCTTACGTGCATTCGGCCTGAGCACCGGCAGATTGACGAGAAGCTGCACGCTGAACTGGCGCGGCCGATGGCCGACGCGGCACAGATCACCAACAACTCCAGGAGAATGACATGAAAACGATGATTGCTAGTTTCGCAGCCCTTGCGCTCGCTGGCACTGCCACCACAGCTCTCGCCAAAGGACCAGCGCCGCGCTGTGCACCCGTCAGCCAAGCGGCTGTCGAAGGTCTTTTCACGCAGTTCAACACTGCCTGGGCGACCAAAGACCCTGCTAAAGTGACGTCACTTTTTGCGCGTGATGCGGTGTTGCTCGCGACGCTTTCCAACACGCCGCGCACCGATCATGCCGGGATCAACGACTACTTCGTGAAGTTCCTCAAAGGCTCACCCGTTGGCACGATTGACACCAGCACGGTTCGGCTTGGCTGCAACACGGCGTCACGGGTCGGCACGTGGACCGTCGCGCTGACCGATGCCACGACCGGCGTGAAGACGGACGTCAAGGCGCGCTACAGCTTCATCTACAAGATGGACGGCGGACAGTGGAAGATTGACCACCTCCACAGCTCGGTGATGCCTGAAAAGACGAACTGATTGGCGTGAAACCCTTGGCCTAGACAGTTAGACTACCTGGCTGCGCATGTAAGCCGGGCTCGCCTGGGGTAATCCCCCTGGCGCGCCTGCGGCGCTGGGGAGAAACAGTCTTGGTTTGTGGGTAGCCACACGGCTGTAGCGAACAAGCCGATGTTGTCGTAGCGTTGCGGCCAAGGACGGCTGAGACGTCCAAGTGGAGGCTGAGTTATGAAGTTCTTGACGCTGTTGGGCGGTGTGCTGGCCGCTGCGCTCGCGGTTACGGCCCCGGCCTCTGCCGGCCCGCAAAATGCGTTGGACGCCTATGTGGCGAAACCCGATCCTAGCTATAATGTCCGCACTGTTGGATCCTGCAAAGGCGAAGGCTATCGCTGCGTCGTGCTGCAACTAACCAGCCAAACCTGGGGTCCTAAGGACGTCGACGACAGGGTCTGGAAGCACTGGATGACCGTGGTCATCCCCGACAACGTGATCCACACCAAGGCCTTCCTCTACATCACCGGCGGCGACAAGGGCGACGTCGCCCCCACCAAACCTGCAGACCGCTTCGCCAAGCTGGCGGTGGAGACGCGCTCGGTGGTGGTTGAGCTGGACGATGTTCCCAATCAACCCCTGACCTTTGCCGATGATCCGTTGCACAAGGCCCGCGTCGAGGACGAGATCATCGCCTTCCTGCAGGCTCGGTACGCTAAGGCCCAGGATCCCAACGAATTGCTGCGCCTGCCCATGGTCAAAAGCGGCACCCAGGCAATGACCGCTGTACAAGAGTTTATCGCCGCCGACTCTGGCGGAAAGCTGAAGATCGACGGCTTCGTGGTGGCGGGCGGATCCAAGCGGGGTTGGACAACCTGGCTGGTCGGCGCCGTCGATAAGCGCGTGGTGGGCATTGTGCCCATCGTCATCAACGTGCTGAGCGTCAACGACACCACAATCCACCACTGGCGCTCGCTGGGTTACTTCTCACCGGCGTTGCAAGACTATGTCGACGCCGGGCTGATCCCCGGTCAGATCGGCAAACCGGATTTGGCAGGCGTGAACCTCATCGAGGATCCGATAAACTATCAAGACCGGGACACGATGAAGATCCCGAAGTACGTCATCAATGCGGTGGGCGACGAGTATTTCCCACCCGACAACACCCGTTACGGCTATTTCAAAGTGGCGCAGCCCAAGCGGCTGAGAATGATCCCGAACGCGAACCACTCGACGGCGGGCACCGACATCATGGACAGCATCACCGCCTTCCATGACGCCATCCTGAACGGGCGCGACATACCCGACTATGCCTGGAAGGTGCGCGCCGACGGGGCTATCGTAGTGACGCCCAAGGGCAAGCCGACAGAAGTGCTGCTGTGGCAAGGGGCCAACCCCAAGGATCGCGATTTCCGGGTCGACACAATCGGCAAGGCCTTCACCAGCACGCCGCTAACTGCTCAGGCGGACGGCACGTTTGTCGGCAACGTCGCCAAACCCGCCAGCGGCTACACCGCCTATTTCGTGGAACTGGTCTATCCGAGCGGCGGCAAATATCCGCTGAAGTTCACCACCGAGGTCTCGGTAAAACCTGACGTGCTGGCCTACCGCTGGGAAGACGCCCGGCCGATTACGACACCGCCAAGGTAACCCCAGGTCACAAAGCCGATCCTGGTCTAGCTCCTTCCCGCCACTTCGTGCTAGGCGATTCACGCATCTCCGGCTCTGAGGCTCCATCCCTTTGCGATGGCGAGGAAGTAGTTCAAGCCGTGGCG
>JANPNB010000421.1:0-2091 GCA_031427275.1 Alphaproteobacteria bacterium
GGTGCCAAGTAAGGCGCCTATCAGCATCTCCAAGGCGTGAAGCTCCTGCTCGCGGCCAATGATCGGCGCAATACGTCGAGCTTCGTCTCGGATGGCGTTCAGGCCGTCCGGACCATTTCGTCGGATTAGGTCATCAAGACAGGTCTCGATCTCTTCGCGGCTCAATGTGCGGGTCGCCTCCCCATTCCGGCGTCTGGAGGGGGCCATATTGTCCAGATAGGCTCTGGCAACAGATGAGAGGTATAGCCCCGCGATAAAGGGTCGATCTGACTCCATAGGAGCAGGGCCTTTGCGCGGTCGGATCGTCAGGCCTGGAAGGACGATCTCGCGTTTGCGATCCGAGATAACGAAAATAGAACCGTCGGCTGAGGGCGCGTTTTCGATTGCAGTGCGATCAGCGATCAACGCACCAGGAACATAGCTGGCGACGATAGGCCATAGATGCCGACGCACGATTTGTTCAGGCGGATCAATAAGGTTCTTGGTATAGAGTTTCGAAGCGATCTGCCGAAGACGACCTTCGCGCACGGCCCGGGAGACCGCCACAGTGGTTTTGCCGGTCGAGACGAATACCTCGGGCATAGCCGCGAGCATATTTTTGGTCATTAACGCAGCTCCTTCCCCCTAGCATAGCAATAAATTGGGAAATAAGAGCTAAATAATGCAACATTTTGGGACTTAGTGGCCGGCATCCACCAACTCATAAGCCTCGCCCTGCCGCCCAGTCACCCGACTGACGGTCTTGACCTCCCGCCCGCTCACAGTCCGCTCGATATAGACGACCACATTGATCGCCTGAGCAATCGCTCGATATGGAATCCGCTGGGTCACCTCCCCGATCAGATCCTCCAGGCGCGTCAGGCCCTCGGCTGCGCTATTGGCATGTATCGTCGCCAACCCACCCGGATGGCCCGTATTCCAAGCTTTCAGTAGATCCAGCGCCGACCCATCTCGAACCTCACCAATCACAATGCGGTCTGGCCGCAGCCGCAGCGTATCGCGCACCAAGTCCGTCATCGTCACCACTGGCTCCGTCCGCTTGGTCAGCATCTGGATCTGATCCAGCGCCGAACACTGCAGCTCAGCAATATCTTCGATCAGCACCACCCGGTCGCTCACAAAGGCCTCCTCCGCCAATATCGCATTGGCCAAGGTCGTCTTGCCCGACCCCGTCCCGCCAACAATCAGGATGTTCTGTCGCCCGACCGCCGCGGCGCGGATCGCATCAGCCTGAACCTGCGTCATCATCGCGCCTGCAACATACTCGTCCAGACTAAACACCACCTCAGGCCGCTTACGGATTGCAAAGGCCGGACTGGAGACCACGGGCATGAACGCCCCCTGGAACCGCTCCCCGGTTAGCGGCAAGGTCGCACTGACCCTTGGATGATCGCGGGTGACCACCTCGCCAGCGTGATCGGCCAGCAGGCGAAGGATGCGCTCAGCATCAGATGCCGCCAGCAGCTCTCCCGTCCACGACCTCCCCTCCCCGATCCGGTCCACCCAGATCTTGCCATCGGGATTAACCATCACCTCGACGACCAGTCGCTCGGCCAGCGCACCGGCGATGACCGGACCCATGGCCTGGCGCAGCGCCGCAACCTTGCGATCCGTGACAATGGCGTTCTGCGTCATGGAGAAACTCCGAACTGGAAAAGCAAGTTTGGCTGAAAAGGGTCTTAGGTGAGTGGAGCCGACTACAGACTGCCGTCATCATCACCGGGCCGAAGCGCCCCTACAGGCCTGGCCGACAGATAATCTTGCCCCAAAGACCCCTCAGAAGCCCCTGAGACGCCCAGGGAGCCGTTTACACGCCTCGTGGGCGGCACAAGGCCTGCAAAGCCCTCAGGAGCCTCCCGAACGGCTCTGACGCCCTTCCAGTCAATACGCGCAGACCCAGGCAAGTCCGCCGCCCCAGGCCGCTGCTCATAGGCCGCAGGCACCCCGTTGAAGTAATCCCCGGCCCGCGCCTTAAAGAACGGCTCCTCGTAATAGCGGATCTTGTCGGCCAGGATCGGCTTGGTGTTGTTGACGAACAGAAACTGCTTCCTGTCGTCCAAGCCGCGCACGTCCTCCTCGGAGAGGATGTAG
>JANPNB010000422.1:0-3056 GCA_031427275.1 Alphaproteobacteria bacterium
TGGCTCGCACGGCGGCAATGAACCGGCGATGAGCCGAGTCGGATTTACGGCCAAGCGAGTTGGCGCATGGTTAGACGATTTCGCCCTTGCGCCCCCTTGCCGCCCTCGCAACCCCTCGCTATAGCCCGCCCTCGCCGCAGCGATCCGGAGACGTGGGTGAGTGGCTGAAACCAACGGTTTGCTAAACCGTCGTACTGATAACTCGGTACCGAGAGTTCGAATCTCTCCGTCTCCGCCAAGCTGTTGATTTATCATTAAAACTCAATGGTTTGTGGTTATGGATTGGCAGCCATAACCAACTATGGTACATATGCTGCTACACACCGCTTTGCGGAGTGTCCCTTCGATCAAGGGTTAGAATTTTGGTCGGGTCGGCCCAGAAGATGGTGGGGCCATGACCGGGGCTCGCCGCACTGCGCGGAACACGACCCCGCACCTGCATCGACGGAACGGAATTTTCCACCTTCGCGTGAGAGTTCCTGACGTCGTCCGGCTCAAGCTGGGCATGTGCGAGGTCCATCGGTCGCTCAAGACCTACAACCTAGCCAAGGCTCGTCTGCTTGCCGCCGTGTTGGTCCCGCGTGTGCAAGAGGTGTTTCAGATGGCAGCAATGACCAAGATAGATCGGCTGCAGTTAACTTCACTGCTGCAGTCCCACTTTGACCAGCTCGCTACGCAGGCGGACGAAGGTTACCTGCCGAGAACGGATCGGCCTGACCTCGAAGTGGCGGAACAGCGAGGCTTGAGCCTCGAACGAGTGGCTGAACTCCAGGACCAGATCGCGTCCAGCAGCTACGATGGTCAAGTGCATCACGCCGCAGCTGATCTGATCGGATCGGATGTGGCCAGGATCGTAAACCTGCCGGCTGCCTTCATCGCAGATATTTGCCAAGGGGCAGCTCGGGCCGAGATCGAGCAGCTCAGGTTGCTTATGCATCGCCTCTCAGACAGGCTGACGCCTTACAATCCATCCGACCCGCTGTTCATAAGGGCTTCGGTCCATCCATTTTTGGCCCACTCGGGGTTACCGACCGCCGCTCCGGTCGGCCCTGCTCTTGCCAGGGTCGTCGAGCACCACCTGCAGTCAGGCAAACCGCGTTGGACGCAGAAGACCTACGAGGGAAAGCGAACCAAACTGAAGTACTTGGTCGAGCACATGGGGGCGGAGACCCCCATCACGGCGGTCACGCCGGACATAGTTCGTTCCTACAAGGTAGCAATCTCTCGGCTTCGCTCGAACCATCACTCTGGGAAGGCGCAGAGCTTTGCTGACAAGCAAACCTCTAACGAGAAGCACCGGATAGCATCCGAGACCGTGCTCAACATCTACAATCCCGCCCGAGCATTTTTTAATTGGGCCACCGAGGTGGAGGGCTACTTATCCACCAACCCAGCCGCAAATGTGCGGATCGAAGCTCCTAAGAAGATCAAGGGCCACAAGTCGCGCCGGCCCTTCACCGAGACTGAGCTGCAGAAGCTGTTCTCGGCTCCGCTCTTCAGCGGCTGCGCCTCGCCTAAGCGGAGGTTCACACCTGGCAAATTAAAGATCAGGGACGACTACTTTTGGATACCGGTGCTCGGGCTGTACACGGGCGCTCGGCTCGGCGAGATTGTCCAGCTCCACATACGCGACGTCGTGATCGACGGCCCATTCCCTTATCTTGAGATTAGCGAGACCGCCGACAAGGCCACGCCGGGCCAGCCGCAAAAGCACGTGAAGAGCGAAGCCGGCATTCGCAAGATACCCCTCCATCCCGATGTGCTGGAACTTGGGTTCGGTGAGTTTGTCGCTCGCCGCCGCAAGTTCAAACGTTCGGCCAGGCTTTTCTACCCGATTAAATTTGGAGCGGATGGGCAGGCTTCAACCGTCTTCAGCAAGTGGTTCGCCCGGCTGCTCGACAAACAAGATTTGAAGGACCCTGCTCTGACGTTTCACAGCTTGCGCCACGGCGTTCAGGACGCGATGCGGGACGCCAAGCAGCCGCAGTATGTGATCGACCGCGTATTCGGACATGCCTCCGGCACTACGGCTTCGGATTACGGAATAGGTGCTTCGCTGGAGGTGCTTGCCGAGGCCGTTCGGTCGATGAAACTTCCGCTGCGGCTACCCTTAACCCTCTCAAGTTTTCAGGCACGGAGGAGTTCGTCCCGCCGCATGGCTCAACCCTCGCTTCCTTAGCCAAGGCTGCGGTGACCGCTCACTTGGTGCTGCACGACGGATTTCCTGGGACCTGAGCACCTTTTTTGAGATTGCATCCGAACAGTTGGTCAGTCGAGGACCTGCTGAAGCTTAATAAGAACGTCCTTCGCCCTCCTGAGCCCCGCCAGGTCCGGTGAAATCAATTGCACAAATGCGGGCGGGAGTAATCGACATGAAAGGTCAGGGAGGCGACAATACTTCCGAAAAACTTTGTGCCTTGCTCCTGGAAATCGCGGGCAAGAACACCGGCCGCATGCAGACTGCTCGGCGGCACGCCCGCGTTTTGGACGCCGCAACAGAGTTTATGAACCTTGCCCAAAGAGCTGAAGCTCGCGGGCGCATTGGGGCGCTAGAAACCAAGTGGGGACCGCTGCTCCCGGGAGCCCCCGAGATGTACCACACGGCCGCAAAAAACCTCGAGATTTCGCCAGAACAGAGGGTCTCCAGGTGGCTCTCAACGAGAAGAAATCCAGAGCGCCTTTTGTATGTCCTGCACAGGGCAGCAGTGGCCGTTTGGGCGGGAGAAACGTCGACTACGAAGATTATGGACCGAGCTTACGCCAATGAGACCGACCGCGTGGTCCATACCGTTGGATACGACAGCTTCCGTGAATGGCTGATCGAACTGCGAATAGCGTTCTGGGTCAGTAAAGCAGGGTATCGACCGGGCTTATTGTGCCAATGGTGGGTAGAGGAAATGAAGCCGACCAAGCTGAATGACACGTCGTACACAGCTTGCTTGACGCAGTTGCAGCAGATGAGGGCATACAGAAGAGGCTAGCTGCGAGCAGGACGCTGGGAAGGTCCGATTCATACCAAGACGTGTCGGCTTAGTTTGGCAGGATGCCAGTCCATC
>JANPNB010000423.1:0-9646 GCA_031427275.1 Alphaproteobacteria bacterium
GCCGTGGTCGGCACAGGCGGAGCCGACAAGGATCAGGTGGCCTTCATGATCGCCCGCCTACTGCCCACTGCTGGCCCCACCACCGCCGATGCCGCCGACGCCCTGGCGGTCGCCATCGCCCACGCCCATGCCCGCAAGGCCAGAACGCTCGTGGAAAGGACTGCTGCATGATAGGGCGGCTGCGCGGACTGGTCATTGAGGTCGGTGAAGAGGAAGCCCTGATCGACGTGGCCGGGGTCGGTTATGTGGTACGCTGCGGGTCGCGGACCCTCAGCCATCTGCCACCGCTCGGCGAGGAAACCGTCCTCCAGGTCGAGACACAGTGGACCGAGAGCGCGGGCATGAAGCTCTATGGCTTCCTCGGTCGCGATGAACGCCGCGCATTTCTGCTTTTACAATCGATTCAAGGGGTTGGTCCCAAGGCGGCCCTCTCGGTGCTCGACGTTCTGCCCCCGCCCGACCTCGCCGCTGCCGTCGCCCGCGAAGATAAAGCCTCGGTCGGCCGCGCCAACGGGGTGGGGCCAAAGCTCGCCCTACGCATCGTCACCGAACTGGCCGGCAAGCCGATTTCCGAAGGCCCAGTCGCCGCCTTCCACGGTCAATCCACGATCACCGCTGCCCTGCCCACCGCGACCGGGGACGCCGTCGCCGCCCTGATGGGCCTAGGTGTCGCCGAGGTGAACGCCCGCCGCGTCGTCGAGGGCGCTGCCCTGCGCCTCGGTGCCGAAGCCACCGTCCAAGCCCTGATCAAGGCTGGCCTACAGGAGCTAGGCCGGTGACCCGCCTGATCTCCGGGGAACCCGAACCTCACGAGCCCTCCGACCGCGCCATGCGGCCGCAAACCCTCGACGAATTCGTCGGCCAGGCTCAGGCAAAAGCCAATCTGCGGGTCTTCATCAATGCTGCCAAAGCTCGGCAAGAGGCCCTCGACCACGTGCTGCTGTTTGGCCCGCCGGGGCTGGGCAAGACCACCCTGGCCCAAATCGTCGCCCGCGAACTCGGCGTCGGCTTTCGCGCCACCTCCGGCCCGGTGCTGGCCAAGGCCGGGGATCTGGCCGCCATCCTGACCAATCTCGAACCGCGCGACGTTCTATTTATTGATGAAATTCATAGACTTCCGGCCAATGTGGAAGAGATCCTCTATCCAGCCATGGAAGACCATGTGCTGGACCTGATCATCGGCGAGGGACCATCGGCGCGCTCCATCCGCATCGACATCGCGCCCTTCACCCTGGTCGCCGCCACCACACGCGCCGGATTGCTGGCCACGCCGCTGCGCGACAGGTTCGGCATCCCGATCCGCCTGGAATTCTACACCCACGCTGAGCTTATTCAGGTGCTGGCCCACGCCTCGGGTCGCATGGGTCTAGCCCTCGCACCTGACGGCGCCGCCGAGATCGCTACTCGCGCCAGAGGCACCCCGCGCGTCGCCGGTCGCCTGCTTCGCCGGGTGCGTGATTTCGCCTCGGCCGATGGTGTTGAAATTATTGGACAAGCTGCTGCCGCTCAAGCGCTGGCCCGCCTGGACGTCGACCCATCTGGGTTGGATGCGCTGGACCGACGCTACCTCCGCTGCTTGATTGAGAACTACAATGGAGGTCCCGCTGGGGTCGAGACTCTGGCCTACGGAATCTCCGAAGCCCGCGACGCGGTGGAGGACGTCATCGAGCCCTTCCTGCTGCAGCAAGGCTTCATCCAGCGCACGCCCCGAGGGCGCATGGCCACCGGTCGCGCTTACACCCATATCGGCCTCACCCCACCGCCCCAGATCCAAGCCGGGGGGGCAGGCGGGGCTGTTCGAGGACGGCGAATGACCGACACCGCCCCTTCATCAGGCTGGCTTGAAGGTGGCGAACACCAACTCCCGGTCCGCATATATTACGAGGACACCGACTTCACCGGAGTCGTCTATCACGGCCAATATGTGCGGTTCTTTGAACGCGGTCGCTCCGATTTCCTACGGCTGATCGGCGTGGCCCATGCCCGCTTACTCGATCAGGAAGACCCTGCGGCCTTCACCATTGTGACCCTGAACCTCACCTTCAAACGCCCGGCCCGCATCGACGACGCTCTGCTGGTTCGCACGACGTGCAGTGGCCTAAAGGGACCGCGCCTCTACTTCACCCAACGCATCACGCGGGGCGACGAGCTGATCTGCGAAGCCCAGGTCGAGGCCGCCTGCATCGATATGGCAGGCCGTCCGCGCAAACCCAGTAAGGCTTTGTTAACCACAATGTTGCCCTTCGTCGGCTAGGAAGCGCCGCAACTTCGCCACCTCCAGGGTCCAAGATGGACCAGCCTGAGCCGGAGCCCCAATGAACCCCGCCGCAATCACCAGCGACACATTCTCGATTGTCTCCCTGTTTCTCAGCGCCGACTGGGTCGTGAAACTGGTGATGTTGAGCTTGGCGGGGGCGTCGCTTTGGTCTTGGACCGTGATCTTGGACAAGAGCTTTCGGCTAACCGCGCTCAGTCGCCATGCCAGTGATTTCGAGGGCGAGGTCGCCGCCGGTCGTAGTCTCGAAGACATCGCCGCCCAGGCCGGCGAGGCTCCCGCCCACGCCCTGCCGCGTATGCTGCAAGGTGCCCTGCGCGACTGGCGTGAAGCCCGCGCCAAGGGCCTAACCGATAGCCAAGCCGCCTTCCTCATCCAGCGCATCGACCGCGGCCTCGACACCATCATCGCCCGCGAAATCCTTCGCGTTGAAGATGGCCTCAGTGCTTTGGCCATTGTCGCCACGGCGAGCCCTTTCGTCGGCCTGTTCGGCACCGTCTGGGGAATCATGAATTCTTTCAAAGAGATAGCAATTCAAAAAAATACCAACCTCGCTGTGGTTGCTCCCAGTATCGCTGAAGCCTTATTCGCGACCGCCATTGGTCTGGCCGCTGCTATTCCCGCCTATATCGCCTTCAATTATTTCTCGACGGCCGCCTCCCGATACTCGGCGCGATTGGAGGGGTTCGCCGATGATCTCTCTACCGCTATCCAGCGACGCTTGGCGGAGCGGAGCTAGCCTTGGCGCTCTCGGCCCATGACGCCTTTTCTGCGGGAGCCGGTAGCGGGCGCCGCCGCCGCTATGGGCGAGGCCGTCGCGGCACCTTGTCGGAAATCAATGTCACCCCCCTGGTTGATGTGATGCTGGTCTTGCTCATTGTCTTCATGATCTCCGCGCCCCTGCTGACGGTCGGTGTACCGGTGGAACTGCCCAAAACCGAAGCTGCCGCGATGCAGGATCAGTCCGAGCCAATTACGGTCTCGATTAGCGCCAAGGGGGCGCTACACGTTCAAGATCAACCCGTGATTTTCGCTGCCTTGGCCACTCGCCTCAAGGCCCTCGCTGGCGACGCCCGGTCCAAACCCATCTATGTGCGCGCAGACGGTCGCGCGGCCTATTCGATTGTCGCCCAAGTCATGGCCGCGCTCTCGACTTCGGGCTTCACCTCGATCAACCTGATTACCGATACTGGCGGTCCTTCCTCCGGCGGCGACCAGCCGCCAATTTCCTAGCGCGGTGCAATGCGCCAGAGGTCAAACTACTCCGCCGCTACGACAGCTTCGGTCGTACTTCACGGCGCATTGCTCGCGACAGTGTTGTGGCTCAAGCCCTGGGCTCGAGATCTGCCCGTTGGAACGGTGGTTGCGGTCAATATCGTCTCAAATACCAGCATCACAGACCTACGCGCGGCGACCCAGGCCGCACAAGAACAGGCCGCTCAGACCGAAGCACCCCTCGTCGAAGCGCGCGAGGAGCCCGTTGCAACTAGCCCAGCCCTAGCCCCAGCTGCCGCCATGCCTAAACCCCAAGTACCGAGCCCGCCAAAACGGGAGAAACCCTTAGACCTCGACGCCCTAGCCGCCAGCATCGCCAAGACCGCAAAACCCTCAGGTGGGCGAACCTCTTCGGCCGCCAAGGGCCCAGCCCGGCAAGAGACAGCCCTAGTATCCCGCGCCAGCGCTGGGGCCGGCATGGGCCTCTCAGCTAGCACCATGTCGGGCCTCGCCACCGAACTGCAACGCCGATGGAATCCCAACTGCGAGGTGGAGGGCGGCCGAGACGTCAAGATCCGCGTCACCTTTACCCTAGGAATGGGCGGCGAGGTCTTAGGTGTGGTGCAGGCCGGCGGCCTGGAACAGTCGCCCAATCCCGTCATTCGGGTTGCCGCCGATCGCGCCATTCGCGCTGTCCATCAAGCCGCCCCATTTTCAGCGGAGTATCGTGGCGCGTTCGGTCAGAGAGTGAATGTGAACTTTAACGCGGCCGATGCGTGCAACTAGAGGACCAGAGATGCGACTAATGATGCACTTCGCAGCAGTCTGCGCCGCCTTGCTTACCAGCGGGTCCCTTAGCCCGGCGCGCGCAGAGATCGAAGTGGACGTCAATAGGGGTGACATTCAGCCCCTGCCGATCGCTGTGCCGGCCTTCGGCGGCGATCACGGCGCGGAGATTGCCCTGGTCGTCACCAACAACCTGGAACGATCAGGTTTATTTGCACCACTGAATCCGACCGCATTCGTCGAGCGCAGTCTAGACGTGGCCGTCCAACCTAGATTTCCCGACTGGAAGACTCTGAACGCCCAAGCGCTGCTAAATGGCCAGGTCACTGTCGAAGGCGGTCGGCTACGAGTCGATTTCCGTCTTTGGGACGTGTTTTCCGAGCAGCAACTGCTTGGCCTGCAATTTACCTCGACACCTGAGAATTGGCGCAGAGTCGCACACAAGATTTCCGACGCCGTCTATGAACGCCTCACGGGTGAGAAAGGTTATTTCGACACGCGGATTGTATTCGTGGCTGAGAGCGGTGGACGCATCAATCGCACCAAGACCCTGGCAATAATGGATCAGGATGGTGCCAATCCCAGCTATCTGACGGATGGCGGATCTATTGTGATGTCGCCCCGTTTCTCGTCGACCAGTCAAGAGATCACCTACATGGCCTTACGGCCCGAGGGTTCGGCAATCTACTTGTTCAATCTGGAAACGGCCCGACGTGAGAGCCTGGGGCAGTTCCCCGGCATGGTCTACGCGCCTCGTTTCAGTCCGGATGGCGCGCGTGTCGCTTTTGCCTCCGAGAACCGTGGCAACTCCGACATCTTTGTGATGAATCTAAAGAGCCGAACAGCTCAGCGACTGACATCTGACTCAGCAATCGACACGTCGCCGTCATTTTCGCCAGACGGCAACAGGATTGTCTTCAATTCGGATCGCGGGGGCACGCCACAACTCTATGTGATGGCTGCCGATGGTTCGGGTGCAAGTCGGATTTCGTTTGGTTCAGGTCGCTACACCACGCCCGTCTGGAGCCCTGTTGGCGACTTCATCGCATTCACAAAACAGGTCGGCGGGCAATTCCATATTGGCGTCATGCGCACAGATGGTTCCGACGAACGCCTTTTAACCACCAGCTATCTTGATGAAAGCCCTACCTGGGCACCAAATGGACGCGTGCTGATGTTCAGCCGGGAGACCCCCGGCACAGCGCCGAAGTTGTGGACGGTCGACGTCACCGGACGAATTCTGCGACCGGCCCCCTATCCGGGGTCTGGTTCCGATCCCGCCTGGTCGCCACTCTTGAACTGATCTGGATCGACAATTGAAATGACGACCACGTGCGAATTCAACTACTCTGACGACTCAGCTGCGGCCCAGCGTCCGGGTATCCCCCGCTTTAGAAGGAGCCAACATATGCGGTTCAATAACAGGTCTGCCGTCCATCTGACGTTGATCACGATGGCTTGTCTGTCCTTGGCGGCCTGCGCTTCCCGCCCGAAGCCATCGGTCATGGTGCCGCAAGCCACACCTCAAGCCCCTACTGCCGAGGCCCCAGCCCCACGCGTCATTCGACCGGTCGCACCAGTCAACCAAGGGCCTCTGCCGGGCTCTGAACAAGACTTCGTCGTGAACGTCGGCGATCGGGTTTATTTCGACCTCGATCAGTTTGAGCTGCGCGCTGATGCAACGCCCCTGCTGAATGCTCAGGCGGCCTGGTTGGGTCGCTACCCTGCCATTCAGGTTCGCATTGAGGGGAATGCCGATGAACGGGGAACCCGCGAGTACAATCTGGCCTTGGGATCTCGGCGCGCCAATTCAGTTCGAGATTACCTCATCGCTAGAGGGGTTCCAGCGGCTCGGATTGCTGCAGTTTCCTTCGGCAAGGAACGACCGGTAGATCCAGGCACCGATGAAAGTGCCTTCCAAAACAATCGAAATGCCCGAACTGCCGTCAGTAGCGGCGCGCGCTAGGCACATCGAAGGGGAACTTTGGTGCGCCGTCGGAATAGCTTAGGGATCGTTCTTGGATTGATGCTCGTTTCAGGGGCGGCCAGTACCTTTGCGCAAACCCCAATTGACCCGCTCGACGCCCGCGATGCGCGGAGGATCGACAAGATGGAGCAGATCATGCGGGAGCTCCGCGCGATCGTCTTCCAAGGACGTGACTCTGGAAAGCCGGTCGTTATTCAACCTGCCGAAACAGATTATCAGCTTCAGGAAATCACTCGCCGGTTGACCGATCTGCAAGCGTCTCTGACCCGTTTGACCGGGGACCTTGAGGTTGCCAATCACGCTCTAGCGCAGAGCCGTCAAGATCTTCAAGCACTCCAAGTAGTCAACCGCACTTTGACGACACGGGTCCAAGTGCTTGAGCAGGCAAAAGCTGAGGCTGAGGCTACACGTCAAGCCGCTGACCAAGCTGCCCAAGACTTAGCCGCTAAGTCACCCGCCGATGTCTTCACGGCCGCGAAGCAAGCCTATTCGAACGGCGATTATCCTACCGCAGAATCCGGATTTGGTGACTATGTCTCGCGCTTCAGTGACACCCCTCGTTCAGCCGAAGCCCGATACTGGCTTGGAAAGTCCCTGTCGATGCGATCAGCTCATGCGGATGCTGCGACGGCTTTTATCGGTGCGATCCGCGGCTGGCCTCAAACCCCGTGGGCTCCCGACGCGGTGGTCGAACTCTCCAGAGCTCTGGTGCAACTCCGCAAGGGGCCGGACGCCTGCCGAACACTTGATGAGTTGACGAAGCGCTATCCTAAGGCCTCGGCGAGCGTGCAGTCGCGAGCCACGAGCGCCAGAGCACAGGCGAAATGTCCAGCCTGACGGCGGTAGCCGGGATTGAGCGCCATATCCGTCGAGTGCTGGATTCTCGCCTAGAGAAAACCTCCGGTAAGCCACTTGTGCTCGGACTGTCAGGTGGCGGGGACTCCGTTGCCTTAGCCCTGGTCGCTGCAAGCTGGGCCCGAAGTCACAATCGACCTTTGTACTTCATTACGATTGACCATGGACTCAATGTCGATGCCGCACATTGGGCAGATAGCTGCGCCGCACTGGCTGCAAGGCTCAAGGTGGGTTTTCGCCAACTGACTTGGCAGGGAGATAAACCCCGCACGGGTATCCCAGCGGCGGCCCGAATCGCACGCCATCAGTTGCTGGCAAATGCCGCGCAAGATCTGGGCGCTACAGTCATAATGCTTGGCCATACTGCGGACGATTGTGCTGAGGCGGAGGTCATGCGTCAAACCGGCTCATCAACGCCGGACCCCACTGAATGGTCTCCTTCCCCTGTCTGGCCTGAAGGTCGTGGCTTGTTCTTGCTCCGACCCATGCTTGAGATTCGACGTTGTTCACTGCGTCAGTTTCTTGCCGCGCGTCAGGAAGCTTGGATTGAAGATCCCGCCAACGAAAACCTCCAGTTTGCGCGATCCCGAGCTCGGCTCGAATTGATATCGAATCCGAAGCCTGAGCCGACCAAGTCATCACCAACCGGGTTAGCCGTACTTGCGAAAAAGGTGACTTTTGAGAATGGGTTCTGTCTTGACCGTCAGGCCTTGCGAGAGGCTTCGTGGGCGACGGCGAGGATGCTTATCGGGAGGGCGTGTCTGTGCGCCGGTGGTGGGTCTCGCCCGCCGAGAAGCGCGCGTTTGGATCGGTTAACCGATGCTCTGCGCGGAAACGATAGCCAGATTTCTACCTTGGTCGGGTGCCGGGTGAATGCGGACCACGACCAAGTATTCTGGACTCGGAATTCAGGAGATATTCGCCGGATAGGTCATGGGCAGTTACCCGTTCAAGCGGGGCTGGCCCGCGTGTGGGACGGTCGCTTCGAGATCGTTGCGAACCGACCGGTGACAATAGTTCCGCTCCTCGGTCACGGTTCAAGTTTATCCCCAGCCGCGAAGAAGCGCCTGAGACTCCTAGCGCGTGCGGCCAGACCGTCCTTGCCCGTCATCTTGGGCGACCCAGTTACAGCACCGACGCTAGAAGCGACCACCGACATCCGAGTGACGGATTTGACCTGGCATCGGTTCTTGGCAGCCTGTGGCTGCTTGTCGAGGGAACATGATCTAGGTTTGACGCAAGACATGTCGAATACCCTCGACAATCGCGTCGGCGAAGCGCGTGCCCAATAAGCTGGCATGGTTGGCACCCTTCACGTCTAATACGTATCCCTGCCGCGAGGCGTGACCTGGGGCGTGCTGTAGCGCCTTCAATCGTGCAGGAAGGCGCGAGGCGGCTGCCGTGATCACCGCGACGGGAAGGTCGGGATCCATAGATCCCAATGCGCTGGCCTGTGCTGACGTCACAAACCACTGATCGACCTCACGGGCGGCACCCCGGGCATGTCGCGCCAGACCGTAAATCCGGCGCTTCTCTCTAGCAGCTTCACCCTCCAAGCCGATTAGGTTTCCAGCGACCGCAGCGACCGGACCCATAAAGCCGATCTCCGACCAGCGACCGACAAGACCCATGGCTCGGCGATAGCTGTTGATCATACGCGCCGCGCTTGGCACCTCGACCGCCTCTGGAGCCATGGCGTCAACGAGAACGAGACCGGTCACCCGCGTGCGATTCCGCGCAACAAAAATGGGAGCCAGAAGACCCGCCATTGAGTGTCCAACCAAAATGATCGGGCCGGTCTCCCCTAGGCTTGCGAGGAGTGCTTCCAGATCAGATACCAACGTTACACCGTCCCGAGGCTCCTGCCCGACATCGGAGTACCCTAGACCAGCTCGATCATAGGCTAGGCTGCGCGACTTGCTCGCCGCCAGCCGATCCTGAACGGCCGCCCAATCGGCCGCACAACCGAAAGCTCCACATTCGAACACAATCAATGGACCAGGATTGGCCATTCCAGACCACACAACGCGCAGCCGACGCCCGCCAATGTCGATGAGTTCGCCGCGAAATTGATGATCGGACGATGCGCGGGTCGTCATGCTGGCCTTCATCCTTCGAGCGTCATCCATACTGATTAGACTGCGCGCCGGTGGGGGGTCATTGCCCCTAATCGACCAACCCTTGCAACTTTGCCGCCCATCGCCGCACCCGTTCGGGTCCACCGAGTAGCTGCCGGTTCAGCCCAACCCGCTTGAACCAATAATGGAGACCCAGCAGATCGGTGATTCCCATGCCACCGTGAACCTCGGTAGAGGTACGCGCGACAAACCGACCAACCTCTGAAAGATGAGCCTTTGAATGGGCAGCAGTTAGCGAGCTCTCGTCGGCCACGGCGTCAAACGCGTAAGCCGCATACCATACAAGAGACCGGCAGGGCTCAACCTCCGCGGCCATCTCAGCACACATGTGTTCACAGCTTGGAATGAGCCGATGACGCGACCGAATTGCTTGCGCTCCTTGGCATAGGC
>JANPNB010000424.1:0-2404 GCA_031427275.1 Alphaproteobacteria bacterium
CCAGCCCCCCTGCCCGGCGAGGTGCGCGCGCCCGACAGCATTCAGTTCAATCTGGTAGGTGCCTTTAGCGACGCGCAGGCGCTGCGATTCCAGGCGGCCGCCAAAGCGCACGGCGTCACGGTGCAGGTGTTCGGCCTGTCAGACGGCAATGCCCGCGCGTTCTGGAATTGGGAATTTCTGGGGCCCGCGCCCGCTTTGCCCAAAACCCGCGCCATGCTGATGCGCGCCTGCGACGTGCGCCTGCCCACGCGGCTGACCGACGCAGAACTGGATTACATCGCGGCTGCGGTGATTTCAGCGGCGCATCAGGTCATGCAATAATTCCTGCCCGATTGCGCATTTTTACCCTTGCAGCCGCGCGGCTGGCGGCTTATCCCACATTCATTCCAACCGGTGCGGGCGTAGCTCAGGGGTAGAGCATAACCTTGCCAAGGTTAGGGTCGAGAGTTCGAATCTCTTCGCCCGCTCCAGTTTGGATAGCGATGTCAATGGCTTATGGCATCTGATGCAAGGCGAGAATGCTTACATTGGTGGTTAGTCATGCCAGTGTAAGCGCCTTGTAAGCAAATGAACCAAGAGCATAGTAGATCAGAGCCTGACTTTGACGGTGTTGCATTGGGACAATAAGTGCCTGAGGCATCGACGATTCGGAGTTTTGCGAATTCCGCAGGCTTCGTTGGAGGGCCGCACCAACCCGCGAGTGATTCACCAGTTGGACTAACGGATCGTAACGCAGTGCGAGCGGATCGCGTTCAGCATTAGATTGCCAAGGAAATACATCGCCCGCGACGCAGCGCTGGCGATTTCCGTTTTTTGGGGGGAAGCTCCGCCTTCGAAGGTTTGCTTGAGCACACTTCCTGCATGTTTCGTCGCTGAGCGATGGCGCGCACGGGAGGCAAACGAACTGTTTGGTTGTGATCAACCTTAAAAGCAGGCAACGACACTCATCAAGGCGAGGTTATCGCCGGATGTTGAACTGGCGCGAAGTTCTACTTTTGTTCGCCTTGTTTGTCTCGGTCGCCATGAACTGCTCGCCTTGCTTTCGCAAACCCCCGATCCGTCGCCATGAAGCGTTCGATCATCGGAACAATCTTGACCCACCGAAGGTTCAGGATTGCCAAACTCCTATTTTTGTCATATATGACACATTAAGTCGTAATTATCGTCAGATATGGAGATACGCAATGAGCTCGCCAAAGGCGATCAAGTCGCTTGCCCGGCTCGGCGTCGACGTTCGCGCCGCCCGGCTGCGGCGCGGTATGGCGGTATCCGATCTGGCGGTTCGCGCCAGCACTTCGGCCAGCACGATTGCCCGGTTTGAAAAAGGTGACCCTGGAGTTTCCATCGGCGCATTCGCAAATATTCTTCTGGCCCTTGGACTTGTCGAACGGCTGGCTGAGCTCTTCGACATGCGGAACTATGCTTTGGGTTTGGCGATCACGGCCGAACGCGCGCCCAAGCGTGGTCGGTCCTCGGCAGCCACGGGCAAGCTATCCGGCAAGGTCGAAAGCACCGTAAGGACATCGGATGAGGGAATTGACGCGGAGGGAATGGCCTTCTGATGTCCGAGCGCTTCTTTGCACAAGTTGCTCTGGGGGAAGGTAAGATCCCCGTCGGCCGTCTCGATTTCACCCGCGACGGGCCGCGTCAGCATTCCGCCTTTACCTATGATCCGTCATGGCTTGTATCCGCACAGCGCTTTGGCTTGCAGCCCGATCTCCCCCTCGATGCTGCTGCACACTTCGCTTCGGGAGGTTCGGTAGGAGATGTTCGTGAGGCGCTGCACGGCGCGTTCTCTGACGCGGCACCCGACTCTTGGGGGCGGAGACTTCTCGAACGGGCCTATGGTGCAGGCTTGAGCGAATTTGAGTATCTTGTTCTCTCGGATGACTTTTCTAGCCAAGGTGCTTTGCGGTTTCTCGATGTTGACGGGCAGGTGATTGCGGGTCACCAAGATGCCGTGCCACGGTTGCTTGACCTTGAAGAGATCACCCGTCTTTCCAGGGCTTACGAGCAGGGTTTGGAGCTTTCGGAACAGGATTTGCGCGCCCTTGCCGGGGCAGGTGGCAGCCTAGGCGGCGCGCGCCCAAAAGCCAATGTCCGTGACGGCGACACTTTGTGGTTGGCCAAATTCACGTCCGTTCATGACCGCCAACCTATCGAGCGGGTCGAAATCTCCACACTGAAACTGGCCGAGGCGTGCGGTATCCGCGCTCCCGAAGCGCGACTGGCGCTTCAAAACACGCCCTACCCGGTCGCCCTTCTGCGCCGCTTCGACAGGCGCGGCACGGCGCGTATCCCCTACATTTCGGCACGCACCGCCCTTGGCAAAACCGGCAATGCTCTCGGCTCATATACAGAGATTGCCGACTTCATCCGTGCCTGGAGCAGCGACCCGGTATCC
>JANPNB010000425.1:0-3850 GCA_031427275.1 Alphaproteobacteria bacterium
CAGCCGGAATTCAAACATACCCCGGCCCGCCTTAGACCCTATCGTGAAACCTGGCGGGGTTTCTTAATCACCCGCACCGCCCAGAACCTACCGATTGGCACCAATTTGATTTGGCGACGCGTTCCGCAGACCGATTGCCAACTCTATGAATTCGCCGGGCGGGGTGACGAGGAAGAGCGTGAAACCCTGCGCAAGGCGCTCGCGGCATGTCCGGGCGACCTCCTCGCCTATCAGGACCCGGCAGGCGGCTCCCAGCGGGAAGCTTGGATAAACAATGGTCGATTGGAAAGGGTGCTATTCTTCACGCGCTCCGGCGTCCTGCCGCCCCGCAGCTGGCTTTCCGAACTGTTCGCCGCCGACACCCTCCCGTCCGAGGCACGGACCACCCTGCTATTCGGTCGCCCCGCCGGTCCGGTGATCGACAACGGGCCGATGGTCTGCGCCTGCCTCAAGGTCGCGGCCAGGACTATTGACGATGCCATCGCCGCCGGGGCCCGCAGCGTTGAAGCCATCAGCGCCGCCACCGGAGCCGGCACCAACTGCGGTTCCTGCCGCCCTGAGATTGCGGCGAGATTGACGGCCTTGTTAGCGGCAAGTCCCCTTTGTTAGCGAGTCAAGATTAGCTAACTATTCCGCATGGAAAGGGTCTCCACCGCCTTGATGCCGCTGTCGATGATCGCCAAAACTGCTCGCCCCGCCGATCCATCATTGGTGCTTGGCGAGCCAACGACATCGTATCAAGATCAGCCCAGGCCAGGGTCGGGCCAATGATTTTGCGATTCAGGCAACAGATGAGGGATCAACCGGAATGACCGCTCGGGATTCTTACGGCAACACGTTCGAAGGCATTATCGGCCGCACGATCCCGGAGTCTCAGCCCTGGTGGCCACCGGTGAAATATCGGAAGGACGCACCTAATGTGGTGCTGGTGGTGTTAGACGACACCGGTTTTTCGCACCTTGGCTGCTACGGATCGACCATTGAGACCCCAAATATCGACACCTTAGCGGCGGGCGGTCTGCGCTATACCGGTTTCCATACGACCGCGCTTTGCTCGCCGACCCGCGCTTGTTTGCTGACCGGGCGAAACCATCACGCCGTGGGCATGCGGGCGGTCTCCAACATCGACACCGGCTTTCCCAATATGCGTGGCGCGATGCCGCGTTCTGCCGCTACCCTTGCGGAGACGCTGCGCGACAATGGCTACGCGACCTTCGCCGCTGGAAAATGGCACCTAGCTCCGATGTCGGAGTGTTCGGCGGCGGGCCCCTTCACCAACTGGCCACTACAGAAGGGTTTTGATCGCTATTACGGATTTCTCCAGGGCGAGACCGACCAGTTCTTCCCGGAATTGACCCACGACAACCACTTCATTGATCCCCCGGCTAGACCCGAAGACGGCTATCATGTCAGCGAGGATATCGTTGATCGCTCAGCCAGTATGATCCGGGACTTGACCTCCTTAGTGCCGGAGCGGCCGTTTTTCCTCTATCTGGCCTTCGGCGCAATGCACTCACCACACCAGGCACCGCAGAGCTATCTCGACAAGTATCGCGGCAAGTTCGACGCTGGTTGGGACGTGGCGCGCGACGAATGGTTTGCGCGGCAAAAGGCGCTGGGGGTCGTCCCGCCGCAGACGCAGCTTGCGCCACACAATCCCGGCGTGAAGCCCTGGACCGAGCTGTCGGTCAACGAGCAGAAGTTCGCGAGCCGTCTGCAGGAAGCCTTCGCGGCCATGCTCGACCACACCGATCAACAGATCGGCCGACTGCTGTCTTTCCTCGATGAGATCGGGCGGCGGGACAACACCCTTTTCATCCTGCTGTCAGACAACGGTGCCAGCCAGGAGGGCGGCGCGGCGGGTCTGCTCGACGAGATGAAGTGGTTCAACGGGATCCGCGAAAACCTTGATGAAGCCGTCGGACGACTGGACGATATCGGCGGCCCCAATAGCCACAGCAACATTCCGTGGGGCTGGGCTCAGGCGGGCAATACGCCGCTCAAGTGGTTCAAGCAGAATACCCATGGCGGTGGTGTACGCGACCCCTTGGTGATCAGTTGGCCAGCTGGGATCAGCAAGGTTGGCGGCTACCGGGACCAGTTCTGCCACGCCATCGATATTGCTCCTACAATCCTGGATGCCTTGGGGATCGACCAACCAGACGTGGTGGCGGGCGTGCCGCAGATGCCCGTGCATGGGATCAGCCTGACCCCGACCTTTGCCGATCCCGCTGCCCGATTGGACCACCGCGGCCCACAGTATTTCGAGATGCTGGGCCATCGCGGCATCTGGAAGGATGGCTGGAAGGCGGTGACCCATCACACATCAGGTACGCCCTTCGACGCCGATCGATGGGAACTCTACCATCTGGATGAAGATTTCTCCGAATATCATGACTTGGCACAGCAGGAGCCGGAGCGGCTGGCAGCCCTGGTCGAGCTGTGGTGGTCGGAGGCCAAACAGCATGGCGTGCTGCCGCTCGACGACCGATTTGCCGTGGCCCTTATGCGGGCTTCGATGCGGCCTGGCCTGCCAAGTTCACGCAACCGCTTCGTCTATTATCCGCCGCTATCCCACATTGTCGCCGATGCTTGCCCTTCGGCGGCACGGGGATGGACGACCGTGGTTGAGCTTGAGCACCCGGTCAGCGGCGGTGACGGTGCGCTGGTGGCGCGCGGCAGTCTCAACAGTGGCTTTGCGATGTTTGTGCGCGATGGCCGACTGGTGTTCGACTACAATTACTTCCACCAGCATACCCGCCTGGAGATGGTCGGGCGCCTGTCGGCGGGTCCCCATCAGATCGGCCTGGCCGTGGTGCGCACGGCCGATGGCGGTGGCGACATCACCCTGAGTGTCGATGGAGAAGCGGTCGCAACGGGTAGCGTGGCGAAACTGTTGTTCGCGGTGTCATCAACCGGCATGGACCTTGGCCGCAGCCTGTCGCCGGTAACCGACGACTACGCCGCGCCCTTCGACTATGGCGGGGTTATCCGCAAGGTGATCTTCGAAATCCCAACTGCCGCGCCACGCGGCGAGATCAAGGCTCAGCTCAGAGCAGAGATGACCCGGCAATAGGCTTGCTGCTGGACACCCGCGCTGTGCGCTGGTTGCGAGCAGATGATCTCGGCCCTCACACACCCGGCAAAGCCGCTATCGGCGATCAATTGTCGCGCGGCGGTGGAGCCAGTGGCAGAGCGATCTCGGCGTCCTGATCGACATAGGCGGTGATCGTCTGCCCGGACTTAATCTCGATATCATGGCCACGCTTCAACAGCCCCAGCGGCCCAAACAGTAGGGTCAATGCGACAGTCGTCCCCAGGGCTCCCTTGCCTTCACTGCCTTTGCTGGCGCGCAGCCGAACCCGGGCATCACCGATCCGCAGGTAGTCAATGCGGATGTTCAGTTCCCCGGCCCTACCCATGAAGCCCTTCTTATTGGCGCCGGTCACTTCACCACGGCCCACATAGCCAGCGGGGATCAACGTGCCGTCGGCCAGTTTCACCTGATCATCCAGGGTGATTGAGAACTTGTCGCCAGCGGTATTGGTCGCCGATGAAAGCCGGTCGTTGAACCGGATTAGCATCTCTGTGCCTTCTGGGATTTTGGCGGTGACCGCTGCGGGAATGGTCACGGGGTTGACCTGGGCCAACGTTGTCATTGGGGTGAGTGCCAGGACCATGGCCGTCGAAAGACAGGCAATAGCCCCGAACTGAAACTTGATCATCGATCCTCACCCTAGCGCAGATTGCGCATTCACGGTTGTGACCTATGTGATTGCGTCGGGCAATGACTTGCCGAGTAGCCGACCTCATGGTTTATTTGCTCGACTCCCTACGATTGTCCGAGTTC
>JANPNB010000426.1:0-6922 GCA_031427275.1 Alphaproteobacteria bacterium
CTACCGGCGGTTCCCACTTATCGGAACATGCTCTAGCCACATTATCCCTCATCGGATTTTGCGGCTGCAGACGTAACAGAATTGTAACGTGGCGTGCGCGTTCGAGACCGGCATGATGCTCGCTCCCCCTCGCACACCTCAAAGGTCAAACATGAACAGTCATTGGTTCGCCACCTCCGCGGCGCTTTGTGTTCTGGTTTCACAGCCCGCCCTGGCTGCCGACGCGGACCTCAAAGCGGCACGTATGGGAACGTGGGGCTATGACTTGGCGGGACGGAATACTGATATTGCGCCAAGTCAGGACTTCTTTGATCACGCCAATGGCCGATTTCTGGACCGACTGGTGATTCCGGCAGACCGCACGCGCTATGGGTCGTTCGACGCCCTTAGAGAGCTCTCAACCCAGCGGATGCGGGCGGTTGTTGAAGCTGCGGCGGCTGGCAAGACGGCGACCGGTGATGAGGCCAGGATCGGGACGCTCTATCGCAGCTTTATGGACGAAGCGACGGTCGAAAGCCTGGGCACAAAGCCAATGGCACCCGCCCTAGCCGCGATCCGCAAGGCCAATAGCGCGTCCGACATCGCGCGATTGATGGGACAAAGCCAAAAGGGGTTCGGCAATTCGATCTTCGGGGCGTTTGTCTATGACGACGCCAAGAATCCACGGCGTTATACCACTTACCTCGGTCAGGCGGGCTTGGGCCTGCCTGATCGCGACTATTATCTGGACGCCAAGTTCGCGGTTCAGAAGGCCAAATACGAGGCCTATGTCGGCCAATTGTTGGCGCTGTTCGGCTGGGAGAAACCCGCGGAAAATGCCAAGGCCATTGTCGCCTTAGAGACTGAAATTGCCAAGGTGTCCTGGACCCGCGTTGAACGTCGCGACGCCTCAAAAACCTATACTCCAATGGAAGTTTCGAGCCTGGCCAGCTTTGCTCCGGGGTTTGACTGGAAAGCCTTCCTGAACGGCTCTGGGATGAACACTGCCAAGCGGGTGGTTCTACGAGAGAGTACTGCTTTTCCCAAGATCGCGGCCATATACGCTAAGACGCCACTATCGACCCTGAAGGCCTGGACTGCCTTTGGTGTCGCCGATCAAGCTGCACCCTACCTGCCTAAGGCGTTTGATCAGGCGCGCTATGAGTTCCGGGAGAAAACACTAGCTGGCCAAGTGGAGCAGCAGGTCCGCTGGAAACGCGGTGTCGGCCTAGTGGACGGGCAAATCGGCGAGGCCCTGGGTCGTCGTTATGTGGAGACCTACTTCCCCGCCTCGGCCAAGGCGACCATGCAGGGTCTGGTGGGCGATATCCTGACCGCCATGAAGGGTCGAATTGAACATCTGGATTGGATGGGAGAGGCCACTAAGGGCAAGGCCCTGGAGAAACTCTCCAAGGTCAGCGTCATGATTGCCTATCCGGACTCCTGGCGCGATTATTCTACCCTGACCCTTAAGGACGGTGATCTCTACGGCAATGTGGAGCGCGCCATCGCCTTTGAGGCCAATCGGACAACCCGCCGCCTAAACGACCCCGTGGACCGCAAGGAATGGGGCATGACCCCACCCACGGTGAATGCCTATTACTCCCAGACCAAAAACGGAATCGTCTTCCCAGCAGCCATTCTGCAACCGCCGTTCTTTGATCCGGAGGGCGACATGGCGATCAATTATGGGGCGATCGGCGGCGTCATCGGCCATGAGATTACCCATGGCTTCGACGACCAGGGCCGCAGCTCCGATGGCGACGGTCGTCTTACCCAGTGGTGGACGCCGCAGGACGACGCGAAGTTCAAGGCCAAGGCGGCCAAGCTGGGCGCGCAATACACCGCCATCGAGATCCTGCCCGGCGCGCACATCAACGGTGATCTGACCATGGGCGAGAACATCGCCGACTTGGGCGGCCTGCTCTTGGCCTTGGATGCCTACCACGTCTCACTGAAAGGCCAGCCGGCTCCGGTGATCGACGGACTGACGGGCGACCAGCGCGTGTTTCTAGGTTGGGCGCAGGTGTGGCGGGGCAAGTCGCGGGAAGAGCGAGCCCGTCAGATGCTGGTGGCCGATCCGCATTCGCCCGAGCGCGCCCGCGTCAATGTTCCGGTGCGCAATATTGATGCATTCTATGATGCATTTGGGGTGAAGCCTGGCGACAAGATGTATGTGGCTCCTGAGAACCGGGTTCGGATTTGGTAGGAATCAGGGCGTGGCGCGATCCAAGATCGCCCGCGCTGCCCAGGCTCCGGTAGCGAGGCAAGCCTGCAGCAGATAGCCGCCGGTCGGTGCCTCCCAGTCCAGCATCTCGCCGACCACATAGGTGTGGGGCACGGCGTGTAGCTGCAGGTCTGGTCCTACAGCGGCGAAGGCCACGCCACCCGCGCTTGAAATGGCCCGCGCCAGGGGCCGGACGCCCGTCAGCTGCAAAGGCGCGATCTTGATGGCCCTGGCCAGGGCGACAGCCTCGGCGGGTAGCTGCAAACCATGAGCCTCGCGCAGCAGATGAACCTCCAATGTTGAGAGACTAACGGCCTTACGCAGGCGATTGGCTAGGGTTTCTCCTGGCCTGGTCTGAGCCAAGCGTTTGGCAATATCGGCCTCTTTGAGGTTGGGGCGCAGATCAACCTGGAGCGTGGCAGACCCGGTTGCCAGGAACGCATCACGCAACGGGGCCGACAGCGCATAGACCGCACCGCCCTCCAAACCATAGTCGGTGACCATTGCCTCGCCAGAGACGGTTTGGCCGGCAAAGCTCAGGGCGACAGCCTTCAAGGGCTGTCCGGCGAATCGCGCGCGGAACATCGCGCTCCAGGCCACATCAAACCCGCCATTGGCCGGCTTGAAGGGGTTGAGGATGACGCCTTGCGCTTGCAGTGCTGGGATCCAGGATCCGTCCGAGCCCAGCCGTGGCCAACTAGCCCCGCCCAAGGCCAAGATCGTCGCATTAGGACTGGGCACACCGGGTCGTGGCTCCCAACCGCGCCAGGCCGAGCGGATTTCGATCTGAACACCTTGGGCGCGCAACCGACCGAGCCAAGCGCGCAGTAGGGGCGAGGCTTTCATGGCGCGTGGAAACACCCGGCCGCTAGAGCCGACAAAGGTCGCTTGCCCCAGATCGTCAGCCCAGGCCCGGAGCGTTTCCGGGGGAAAGGCTTCCAACATCGGTCTGAGGAATTCGGATGCGTCGCCGAAGCGGGCGACCAGAGACTCAAAGGGTTCGGAGTGGGTGAGGTTCAGCCCTCCCCGGCCTGCCAACAAGAATTTGCGGCCAAGCGATGGCATGGCGTCGCGCAAGGTGACCGCCGCGCCACCCGCGCTAAGCACTTGGGCTGCCATCAGGCCAGCCGGTCCGCCTCCGAAAATCTCAACGTGCTGGGCGGCCAAGGTTCAGAGTCTCCGGGGTTGCCGGATCGCCTTAGGGGATCGGGAGGGTCGCGACGATCCAATTATTTTGACATCACCGTCAAAAATAGGTTCGGACAAAAAAATAGCCCGCTGCGGGGGATAATCGCAGCGGGCCGTATTTTATAGCTCTCGCTCATATAGAGCGGGCGTTTCCTCCCCGAAACGCCGGAGACCGAAGGTATTGCGCCTTCTTGTCTCTCGCAGGGTCGGAAAGAAGGCAATTCTTACCCTGAGTCAATGCCCTCAAATCGGCACTGGGGCTAAAACTAGGGTCGAAACTCTCAAAACGACGCAAAGGCTCGTCGCTTACCAATATTTTTTGACAAATCCGTCAATTTTTTTCTATCACACCGTGTAACTGCTCGAATGGCGGGCATTGTGCCTCGAAAACGAAGTCAGGACGCGACGCTGTCACCGGGCCAATTCCACGTGCCGTCAGTGTAGCTGCTGCCTGCGCCAACCTACCGATAGGCACCAACAGGCCGTTGGGTCGACGGGTAGCCCCCTGCGCCACCAGAGCCGAGATGATAGGTTCATCGTGAAGGCTAGCGGGCCAGATAAGGGTAGCGCTGCTGTGCGCTGTCGCCCGGGCCTCAACTATTCGCAGAAAGGCCTCGGCTGCGCTCAATTGTGACTGACGCCAGTCAGCATCGAGCGAGGCCGCCAACTGCGCCTGACTCTTCAGTATCACGCCATCGTCGAGTGGTTTGAGCCCATTGGCCACTAAGGTCGCGCCCGTCGTAGTGATGTCGACCACCAGTTCGGCCAGCCCAGAGGCTGGTGCGCCCTCCGTTGCGCCGCTGGACTCTGTAATCCGATAATCCACAACCCCGTGGCGCGCGAAATAGCTGCGCGTCTGAGCGAGGTACTTGGTGGCGACCCGCATGCGCCGACCGGTGCGGGATAACAGATCGTGGGCAACTTCCTCGAGATCGGCCATGGTTTGGACATCCAGCCAATTCTTGGGCACGGCAACCACAAGGTCGGCTCGCCCGAAGCCAAGAGCGCGGAGCAACATGACGCGCCGCTCCAAATCATCCCCCCTCTCACGCAATAAATCCTCACCGGTAATGCCCATGTGGACTTCGCCAGCATCCAGGGCCTGGGCAATATCGCCAGCCGACAAGAAGCGGACCTGCACGTTCTCAACGCCCTTCAACTCTGCGCTATAGCCGCGCGCGCCGCCCGCCATGGAAAGGCCTAGGCCACAGTCAGCCAGCCAAGCCTCGACCTGTTCCTTCAGACGACCCTTGGAGGGTAGAGCTAAGATGAGGGGCTCATTCATGATGCAGGCCTCAGAACGGCGCGGCCCGGTCGAACCATACATCCAACCGCTCGTCCGTCCCCTGGACCGCCCAAGCGGCAAAGCAAACCATCGTAACGGCCTCCGACCGCAATCGGGAGATCGGGTCCAAGCTCGGCAGACCGAACCTCGAAGGTCAGACCATCATAATAGTCGAAGGTGTGTCCCAGCGCAGTCACGAACCGCGTCCGATCCATCGGCAACCCCGCAGCGGCCATCCGCTCCAACCGTGTTCCCCAATCTGTTATCTCGTCGCGCAGCTTAACGGAGCCGCTTCCTCCGAGCGCGGACAAGCGCTCAAGCGCCACTCTCGGCGTCGCATCAATCGCCAGGAAGGTTTTGATGGCTTCGGCCTGCTCAAGACTCAACGACGGGGACGCTGCGGCTTGGGCTTTTCGGATTAGACGCTGAGCAATTTCGGCTGGGCCACGCCCGCCTACGGGATCAATGCCTGCCAAGGCCCAAATGTCTTCAAGCATTCGACCAGCCTCTTCCGGCGAACGGGTCGCTAAAACGTCCGTCAGCCCGCCGCCCGAGGTGGGCAGCTCTTCCTGACCGGCCCGCGCCAGTTCAGCCTGCAACAACCGTGGACGCGACGCCGCCCGGGTGAGCCGGGCTGCCAACGCCGGAGCCAAGTCCAAGCCCGCGATGAAGGCTGAGAACAGTCCGACATCACCCA
Source organism: Alphaproteobacteria bacterium (assembly GCA_031427275.1). Lineage (GTDB taxonomy): Bacteria > Pseudomonadota > Alphaproteobacteria > Caulobacterales > Caulobacteraceae > Phenylobacterium. The sequence continues at coordinate 5,377 of JANPNB010000426.1, forward strand.
GCCAGATCGAGAGGTCAGACCGACCGCCCGCACTTGCAGCGTGCCAAGCCAGACTCACGACATCAACATCAGCCTGAGGTGAGACCTCACCACGATCAAAACGCTCCAGCCCGATCTGGGGAAACTCCTCCGGATTCTCAGTCGACGGTGCCGAAGCCCGAAACACCATACCTTCATAAAGATAGAGCCCGGACGGGGCAGGCTGCTCGAGGTGCATGCGCGCCACTGGCACGGTGAAGTCGGGGCGGAGGCACGCTTCTTCGCCGCCCTGCGATTGCACGACAAACAGTCGAGATCGTAGGGCCTCACCCGCCAATTCGAGTAGCAGGCCAAGCGGCTGCAAGATCGGGGTGTCGACCGGCTGGGCACCTACTGCCAGGAACGGTGCCCGAATGGCGGCCAGTACTTCTGGCGGGACGCGAGGTTCTGCGCGCATTCTCTAGGCCTCCAAAATGCGACGCAGGGTCGGGATCAATTCAGACCGCAAGACGGTTTGCTGGCCAGGTCGCTCCGCGCGCCAAGCTGCGTTGTCAGAGACGGCTGAGGACAACTCTCGGCCCAGGTCCAGATCCTAGATCGTCACGGTGCCAGCTGCGATCTCATCACCGCCCAAGATGACGGCGGCGGGCGATAGGCGGCGGTCGGCATATTTCATCTGGGGTCGCATGCCGGAGGTTCCAAGATAAACCTCTGCGGCGATCCCAGCAGCGCGCAGTTCACCCACCACCTGGAGATAGGCGGCCATGTCGTCTTGGCTAAAGGCGATGACTACCACTGGACCGCGAGACCGCGTAGCTTGGTCTTGACCTGCGGCCCGCAATGCTTGGGCTAAGCGTGAGACGCCGAATGAGAAGCCGGTCGCCGGGACCCGTTCGCCTGTGAACCGCGCCACAAGATCGTCGTAGCGACCACCGCCACCAACCGAGCCGAACTTAACAGGCGCGCCCTTGTCGTCGGTGGTTTGCAGCAGCATTTCGGCCTCGAAGACCGTACCGGTGTAGTATTCCAGACCGCGCACGACTGTAGGGTCTACGCGAACCGACCCTTCATCGACGCCCAGTGCAACTAGCGCTCCGTTGATTGCGGCTAACTCCCTCAAACCTTCATCGCCAGCGGCGCCGAGCGGGAGTCCGCTTAAGACTTGGATGACATCATCTCTGCTCAAATTTGGGCTGCTCGCTGAGGCCAAAAATACTTCAATGTTGCCGATTCCCTGGGCCGAAAGGTTCGCACCCCTTGTGAAATCCCCGGACTCATCCAACCGACCATTGCCGAGAAGATCGCGAACCCCTGACCATCCCAATCGATCAAACTTATCAATAGCCCGCAAAACTACGAGTTTGCGGGATTCGTCGGAAATCCCCTCTTCCGACAGAAGCCCATCGAGCAGTTTGCGGTTATTGATCTTGATGACATAGCCGCCGTCCGGCAGGCCAGCAGCACCAAGACCCTCTGCCGCCATGGCGATGATCTCGGCGTCGGCTTCCGGCCGGGCCGAGCCCACGGTATCGGCATCACACTGGGTGAATTCCCGATAGCGACCTGG
>JANPNB010000427.1:0-5699 GCA_031427275.1 Alphaproteobacteria bacterium
CTCTTCCTTGCTTAATCTGCGACCCATCTAACGATCCAAGCCCCTCACCCTACCCTCTCCCCACAAGAGTGAGGCGAGGAAGAGGTGCCGCATCGGCCGCTATGCGGTCTGTCCCTCCCCATGAAGGGGAGGGAGTGAAACACCTCTAATTTACTTCGCTCTTCTTGGGCACCTCGGGTGGCAGGGTCACAACCGGCACACCGTCCGCCACCAGCTTCTTCACCTCAGCGGGCGTGGCCTCGCCATAGATGCCGCGCTCTTCGGAGGTGCCCTCGTGGATGGCGCGGGCTTCTTTGGCGAAAGTGTCACCCACGTAGTCGAAGTTGTCTTCCACGTGCCGGCGCACCTGGCCCAGGGCTTCCATCATGACCTCGTGGGCTTGGGGTGAGGTTTCGGCACCCCGGCGTTTGGTGCCCGAAACCACCGGAGACATGATCTGTTTGCGGACGGCCTTGGTGGCGCAGACCGGGCATTCGATGAGGCCCCGGGCTGACTGATCGTCGAAGTCTGCCGACGCCCCAAACCACCCCTCAAACTCATGGTCCTGATCACAGGCCAGGGCGTAGCGGATCATGCCAAAGTCTCAGGTGCTGAAAAGGCGCGTGCATTGGCCAGGGCCGGGATTGCCTTTCGGGCCTTGGCCACAGCTGCAAGGTCGAGATCAACCACCAGGACGCCCGGCTCATCGTGATCCAACTGACCCAAGACTTCCCCCCAGGGCCCAATAGCCATGCTGTGGCCATAGGTACCACGCCCGTCCTCGTGGAAACCGCCCTGCGCGGGGGCCAGCATGAAGCTGCCGGTCTCTATGGCCCGTGCCCGCAGCAGGATCTCCCAGTGGGCCGCGCCGGTGGGACGCGTAAAGGCGGCTGGCGCGGTCAGGATCTCCGCACCGGCCAGGGCCAAAGCACGATAGACCGGCGGGAAACGCATGTCGTAGCAGATGGTGAGACCCAGCTTGGCCTCACCTGCCATCGCCGTCACGGCGCGGTCGCCGGGCTCATAGAGCGCACTCTCACGGGCTGTTTCACCCGTGGGCAGGTCCACATCGAACATATGCAGCTTGTCATAGGTCGCGGTGATCTCGCCAGACGGGGCAACCAGCACCGAGCGGTTGGCGCACTTGCCGTCTTCGCGCAGCACCAGCGCCGAACCGATCAATATCCAGACGCTCAGCTCAGCCGCCAACGCGGCAAGCCCTTGCACCACCAGGTCATCGGCCAGCAGGCTGAGCTGTGGCATCAACTTGGCGCGGTCCTTTTGCAGGATGTTGCTACCCTCAGGCGTCGCGATCAGGGTCGCGCCCTGCCCCGCCGCATCGCGCACCAAAGGTGTGAGTTGCGCCAAGGCGGCGGCTTGGTTGGCAGGCGTGCGGGATTGGATTAGGCCGACGCGAAGGGTCATGGGCTAAGTCTCAAGCCTGCAAAACGAGGGCTTGGCAAGAGGGTTCATAGTCTGACCCAGGCGGCGACCGCCGCGTCAGCTTCGCCGCCGCGACCCACAGCATCCAGCATAGCCAGACCATCAAAGGTCGATAGCAACAAGGCTGCGAGGTGCGGTCTGTCTGCCTCATCCTCAACCAAGAGGCGTTGCGCGGTCCAGGCCAAAAATCCGTCTGCGATAGCGCCACCGATCCGCCGGTGCGGCTCCACGCCCCTGCCCGACGCTGCGGCGACCTCGAGCCACAGGCTGATATAGGGCGTTAATGTCGGACTTCGCATCGACGACCACAGCACCGCCAATAGCTCACGAAACGGCATTGGGGTCGGCGCGCCTTCCTCCAGCATGTCGGCTAACCGGCGTGCAACCTCCCCCAGTGTTGAAGCCAACACGTCGTCCTTGTCGGCGAAATAGTAGAGTAACATGCGGTCGCTGGTCCCGGCCGCTGCCGCCATCGGGCGCAGGCTTGAGCCTACCAATCCCGTTGCCAACAGGTGATCTGCCATACGGCTGATAGCATCGGTTCGGCGGTCAGCGCGGATCGTCATGCATTTCCTGTAGCATTCGTTACGCGTCTGCGATATGTAGCGTCTGCTACATTTTCAAAGAGGAAAGACTCAATGCTGTCGCTGTCACAGATTTTCAAATTGGCTTTGTATGGTTTGGTGCTCTGGTTCATCGCAGCTCTGATGATCCAGTTCGGGCGTCCGCTCGGGTTCTTTGAGGGCATTAAGGGTGTCGCAGCCTATCTGGTGGCCATACCGATCTCCATCTGGTTCGTGCCTGTCGCCGTTCGTGTTGCTGGGCTCGAGCCAAATCAGGTTTTGCCGGGCATAACCGTCAGCGTTGTCGCGGCCGTGCTTGCAGACGGTGTCGGGCTGAACTGGGGTTCAGCGCTCTATGGCGGCCCAGGCGCGAGCTTGGCTTCGGGGGCGGGCTGGTTGCTTTGGGGCGTAGGGATTAGCCTCGCCTATGGATTCTGGCAGTCGCAACGCGTCGCAGCCTAAGCCGTCAGCAATTGGTCGAGCTCCCCGGCGCGCTCCATGGCCATCATGTCATCGCAACCGCCGATGTGGGTTTCGCCGACAAAGATCTGCGGGAAGGTGGCGCGACCGCCGGAGCGCTCCACCATCTCGCTGCGCTTATCGGCATCGAAGGCTGCCTCGATTTCAGTGAACGGCACCCCCTTCTTTTCAAGTAGGGAGACCGCGCGAACGCAGAACGGGCAGTAGGGTTTGGTATAGATGGTGACCTGGGTCATGACCTGATGAAAAACGCAGAATGGTTAACGAACCTATATGGTGCGGCTTGCGATATCTTTCACCCTTGAAATAACTGCAACATCCACTTGCGCCGCACCTGCGACTAAAAGAGCACGCGCACAGCCCTCCAAAGTGGCACCCGTGGTCATGACATCATCAATCAACACGATGCGCCGGTTGCGGACCTGTCTGATCTTGGCTGCGGGAACCTCGAAAGCCGCTGCGACATTGCGTCGGCGGGCTGTGCCAGACTTGCCGCCCTGGGTTTCTGTTTGCCGTCGGCGCACCAGGGCCTCCGGCAGATAGGTCAGATCCCAGAGCCGGGCCAAAGGGCGGGCAATCTCCGCGCACTGATTGTACTTGCGCCTGAACAACCGGGTTGGGTGAAGCGGGACGGGTGCAACGGCGTCGGCCTCACCAAGCAGTTCGCGCGCAGACCGACTGATCCAGCGCGCGAACAGCGGTGCCAGATCGGTTCGATCAGCATGCTTGAATTGCAGGATTAAGTCGCGCGAAGCCTCATCATAGAGGCAGGCCGCGCGGGCGCGTGCGAAAGCCCTAGGTTTGGCTATGCAGGATGCGCAGTGGACCCCGATCCCCTGACTAAACTCAAACGGTGTTCCGCAGCCGTTGCAGACGGGATCATCCAGAAAGGTAATCCTGTTCCAAGCCTCCGCCGAGAGCCCCGTCGCCAGAGGCCTTGGTCCCTCATCCAGCGCTTGAGGCGGAAAGATGATGTCCAGCAACGCCCGGCTGACAGATAATGCGCGCGGCCCTGGTTTCCACCAGGCCTCAGACAGGTCATCTTGCACGCTCATGTCCGCCCCGCCCCTGATCTTCGACCGCGCCCTGCTGCGCACTCGGCTCGACCGCGCCGCACCGAGCTATCGCCGTGCCGACTTTTTGAAGGTCCGCGCCGCGCAGGACGCCGTGTTTCGCCTGGAAAGCATCATGCGCGAGTTTCCCCGTGCCGTCGACCTGGGCGCGAGGAACGGGGCCTTTCGGCGCGCCCTAGCAGAAAGCGACGCAGCCCAGCGTGTCGGCTTCCTGGTTGAAGTCGATCTGTCTGGACGGATGCTCGTCGGGCGAACTGGTCCACGTTTGGTCGCTGATGAGGAGCAACTTCCCTTCGGCTTTGGCCAGCTGGATCTCGTGGTTTCGACCTTGTCGCTCCACTGGACCAATGACGTCATCGGTGCCCTGATCCAAATTCGCCGCGCTCTAAAGCCGGACGGCCTGTTCATCGGGGCGCTGTTGGGCGGCGCGACCCTGACCGAGCTTCGGCAATCCCTGGTCCAGGCCGAATTGGAACTGACCGGTGGCGCAGGCTCTCGCGTCTCACCCTTCGCCGATGCCTCAGATGCCGCAGGTCTGTTACAGCGGGCTGGCTTCGCCCTGCCCGTCGCCGACGTCGACCGCGTGGTCGTGCGCTACGATCACCCCCTGAAACTGCTGGCCGACCTGCGCGCCATGGGCGAGACCAGCGTCCTGGCAGAACGCCATCCTAACCGCCTCACCCGTACCCTGCTGGCCCGCGCCTTCGATATCTATATCGAGAAATTCGCCGACCCAGACGGCCGCATCCCCGCCACCTTCGAAATCCTCACCCTCACCGGCTGGACCCCCGACGCCAGCCAGCAAAAGCCCCTCAAGCCCGGCAGCGCCAAGATGAGATTGGCTGATGCCTTGGGCGTGGTGGAGCAGGCGTTGCCGAGGGGGGAGGACTAACCCTCCGTCGTCGCCTTGGTTTGACAGGCCCGCGCCTTCCTCTCAGCTTGCAATGATCATGAACCTATAATATTTATAGGTCATGCCTGATCCGATACCCATGCGGATGAACGATGCGATGGCGCTCAAAGTCCTTCGCGAAATTGCTCAGGATACCGCCCGCGTAATCTTCACCAAGCATGCAAACCTGCGGATGCGGCAGCGCAAGGTGTCTCCAGTGCAGGTTATTGCCTGCCTCCAGCGCGGCACCATTGGTGAGTCGGTTACGCTGGACATGCATGGGAATTGGAAATTGGCCGTTTCGCATCGCATAGCGGGCAGGGATCTGAGTGTGGCGGTGGCGATTGATCTTCCCAACCGGGCAATCATCATCACGGTGTTTTAGGAGGCGATCATGTATCATTATCGGGAGTGCGGCCTTCGAAACGTCTGGCTCGTAAACGGCTTTGATGAGCACGACACCCCCTATGGGCCGGGTATCGCCATAGGTGATCTGGAGGGCCTCCACCGCGCCATTGCCCACGGACTTGTCAACAAAGGCGGGAAGCTGACAGGAACCGAACTGCGATTCCTTCGCCAAGAGATGGGGCTGAGCCAAGCCAAGCTGGCCACCATGCTGGGCAACGAAGCTCAGACGGTCGCCCTTTGGGAGAAGCGGGGCGGCCAGCCCAAGATTGCTGACCGATTTATCCGTGCGATCTATAGAGAATTGAACGAAGGTAATGCCCACATCCGCGACATGATCGAGCGCTTGGTGGATTCCGACATCGACGAAGGCGACGTCCGTATCACGCTGGAACAAAATAGCGGCGGCTGGAAAGCTGCTGCGTAACGAGTGGATAGAACCTGACATTGGAGTCCCTTGGGGCACCGCTCGGCGAAGGTCCGCTTGCGGGCTTTCAACCAACGACCATCTCCGACCCTTATGCGACCTTGGGAACGTCTCCTTCGAATAGCTGAACAGATCACCTAAGTTGAGACAGCATACGAGGTGGGGCTCATGAAATTCATTCAAGATCTACGGGGTGCGCATGCTGCGCTTGGCCCTATCCAATTTTGGGTCCTGATTGGCGGCACAGTCGTCGCCATCCTCCTCCTGGTGACCGCCGACATGTGGCTGTCCGCAAAGATCAATTGGCCGCAGGCCTATGGATTCAACTGTCACGGACGTGGTTGCATAGTCCACGATATGGTGCACAGCCCCCTGTTGCTTCGTGGCGGCACGGCTTGTGAACTAGCGAAGTTCGCACTGATCTGGTGGATGCCAAC
>JANPNB010000428.1:0-10072 GCA_031427275.1 Alphaproteobacteria bacterium
CGGTCTCTGGATCCCCCGGATACCAGTTCTGGACAGTGGAATATTTGATCTCTGCATCGTCGAGCAGCACGAGTTCCACCACGGCAGCATGGAGCTGGTTCTCGTCGCGCATCGGGGCGGTGCAACCCTCCAGATAAGAGACGTAAGCCCCCTTGTCGGCGATGATCAGGGTGCGCTCAAACTGGCCTGACTGGGCCGCATTGATCCGAAAATAGGTTGAGAGCTCCATCGGGCAGCGCACACCCGGCGGGATGTAGACAAAGCTTCCGTCCGAAAAGACCGCCGAGTTCAGGCAGGCGAAATAGTTGTCGGACACCGGCACCACCGTGCCGAGGTATTTCCTCACCAGCTCCGGATGCTCACGGATCGCCTCGCTCATCGGGCAGAAGATCACACCGACCGCAGCCAGCTCCTTCTTGAAGGTGGTCACCACCGACACACTGTCGAATACCGCGTCCACCGCATAGCGCGGTGAGCCGATCACGCCAGCCAGCACCTCCTGCTCCCGCAGGGGAATACCCAGCTTGGCATAGGTGGCCAGGATCTCGGGGTCGACTTCGTCCAGGCTGGCGGGACCGGTCCGCTCCTTAGGCGCGGCGTAGTAGTAACTGTCCTGATAATCGATCTTGGGGTAGCTGACCTTGGCCCAATCGGGCTCGTCCAAGGCAAGCCAACGCTCATAGGCCTCCATTCGCCAAGCGAGCATCCATTCCGGCTCTTCCTTCTTGGCCGAGATGAAGCGGATGGTGTCGGCGTTGAGGCCCTTTGGCGCGAAGTCCTGCTCAACATCGGTGACGAAGCCGTGCTCGTATTTCTCCAGGTTCTCGACCTGATCGACGGTTTGTTTGACAGCAGCCATGATGCAATCCTAAGCCGCTGCAGCGCGTTGACGCGCTTGAGATTGAAGGTTTGACCAGGCCTGAACGAAGGCTTGCCAGTCGGCCTCTGTGGTCGCCCAACCGCCGCTGACCCGGATGGCGCAACCCGCGACGTGATCGAGGCCCATGGCGGTCAGGACATGGCTGGCCTTGACCTTACCAGAGGAACAGGCCGATCCCGCGCTGACCCGAAAACCTGCCAAATCCAAGGCCATCACTTGCAGGTCGGCCGTCTGTTCCGGCATCGCGACGCAGAGCGTATTGGGCAGGCGCGTCGATGTTTCCCCGATGACTATACCGCCTAGGCTTCTGATCTGATCGGCCGCAGCGTCGCGCCAAGCGGCGTGATCACTCGTGTCAGCCATGGCCGCCTTTGCCGCCGCGCCGAACCCGGCAATGCCGGCCACGTTTTCAGTGCCCGCTCGCCTCCCGCGTTCCTGTCCGCCACCGTGTTGCCGCCGCACGAGCGTGGCGCGCGGACCAAAGGTTAGGGCCCCGACACCCTGCGGCCCGCCAAGTTTATGAGCCGAAACGGCCAAAGTATCGGCGCCCAGCACGCGGCTATCGACGTCGACCTTGCCAGCCGCCTGAACGGCATCGACATGCAGCCAACCGTCAGCCGCCCGAACCAGCGCTGAGGCCTCCAACACCGGTTGCAGAATACCGGTCTCGTTATTGGCCAGCATGAGCGCGACGAAGGGTTTCCCATCCGCGAGGTCCCAAGAGTCTAAACGCGCCTTCAGCCACGCAAGATCGACTATGCCTTCAGAAGTGACCGGGAGAATTTCGACCGCCATCCCGGAGGCCTTGGCGGTCTCAAGCACGCTTTCATGCTCAATGGCACCGATGATCAATCGCTTGGCCCCCGCCGCCAAAGCGCTTTCGATGGCCAAAGCGTTGGCTTCCGTGCCACCACTGGTGAAAACAACGGTCGAAACCATTCCGCCAATCAACGCAGCAACCTCGCTTCGAGACTGCTCAACAATCGCGCGCGCTGCGCGGCCGGTGGCATGTACCGAAGACGGGTTGCCGCCAACATCCCAGGCACGGACCATCGCCTCACGCGCTTCCGGGCGCAGAGGGGCGGTGGCGTTGTAATCTAGATAGATTCCAGAGGTCATGCGGCCTCCGGCTGACGGGCTGTCAGACGTCCGGTGACCACATCAGCTAGGGATACCGACGCCAAATACCCCTCGATCTGGCGTCCCATCTCTTCCCAGAGATCGTGGGTCAGGCAACGTTCGCCCTTCAACATGCAGCCCTTAGACTTAGGGCTGCAGCGAGTGGCGCGCAGGGGTTCGTCGACGGCGAGAACAATCTCCGCAATTGAGGTCTCTTGTGAGGTGCGGGCCAACAGGTAGCCCCCGCCCGGCCCACGCAGTGATTTGACCAAACCCCGGCGCCGCAAACGCGCAAAGAGCTGCTCTAAATAGGAGAGCGAAATCTGTTGGCGCGCCGCAATGTCGGCCAAGGGCACGGCACGCTCTCCGACGAGAACACCTGCTTCCCGGCGCGCCAGATCGGCCATCGCCATCACGGCATATCGACCTTTTGTGCTCAGGCGCATGGCTTGGAGATGTCCGTGTCGGTTTTTTCGAGCGTTTTGCGAATGTGTTGTGTTAAAGCCGCCGCCTTGCGCCGGTCCTAACCTGTGCGCATCTAGGAAGACCAAGCGCGTTAGTCAACTATTGCACGCGCAATTGTGAGGGAATGTCATGCCTGAAGTCGTTCTGACCGGAGCCGCTGGACGCATCGAAGGCCGCTATACCGCCGGCAAGAGTGAAACCGCGCCCATCGCGCTGATCCTTTCGCCACACCCCAAGGCGGGAGGCCAGATGAACAATCCCGTGGCGGTTCAGATGTTCCACCTGTTCATGAAGCGCGGCTTCTCCACATTGCGGTTCAATTTCCGTGGCGTGGGTCGCAGCCAAGGCGAGTTCGACTCTGGCATTGGTGAACTCGCCGACGCGGCTACGGCCTTTGACTGGCTTCAAACCACCAATCCCGCCGCCTCGCAGTGCTGGGTCGCTGGCTATAGTTTCGGAGCTTGGGTGGGCATGCAGCTGCTGATGCGTCGCCCCGAAACCGACGGCTTTATCTCCGTATCACCGCCCACCAATATGTATGACTTCAGCTTCCTTGCCCCCTGCCCGGCATCCGGTCTGATCCTGCACGGCGGTGCGGATACCGTCGTACCTCCAGTGGAAGTCGAGCGTGTCGTGTCCAAGCTGCGCACCCAGAAGGGCATCATCATTGATCACACCGTGGTGGAGGGCGCGACCCATTTTTGGGGCGAAAACCTGCCCGACGTTGAGCGTCATGTCGCGGCCTATCTAGACAAGCGGATCGCGGCTGAGCCAATCTAGTTCAGGACCAGCGCGCGGTGGCCGCACTCTAGACTGAGGCAGAGATGACCAGACGCTACAAAGACTATCTAACCTCTGTTCTGACGGCGGCGCTAATAACCGGCTTGCCGGGATTCGCAGCTGCGCAGACCGCCCCCCCGCCCATGCCAAAAGAACACGTGGCATCCATCGAGGCGCAGGGCGGTCTCTATGACGGACCAGTAGCGGCTTATGTGAGCTCTGTGGGAGAGCGGGTCGCCACAGCGGCCGGTCGTGCCGGGCAATGCGGCTTTCACGTCCTTAACAGCCAAGTCGTCAATGCCTTCACCTCCCCGCCGGGGTGCCACGTCTATATCACCCGGGGCATCCTCACGATTTTGAACAGCGAAGCTGAGCTCGCGGGGACCCTCGGACATGAGATCGGACACGTAAATGCCAACCATGCCGGAAAACGCCAGCAACGGACGCTGTTGACCTCGCTTGGAGCCTTGGCACTGGGCGCGGCGACCAAGTCTCAACAAGTCGCCCAGATCGCGTCGCAAGCTGCGCAACTCAGTGTTCTTAGCTATTCCCGAAATCAGGAGTTCGAAGCGGACTCGCTGGGTGTCCAGTATCTGCCGAGAGCCGGTTACTCATCTCTGGGTCTCACCGAAACGCTTAAAGCCCTCCAGCGCGAGGACCAGTTTCAGACTCGCCTGCGCGGAGCGGGTGGTCAGGCGATGCCGGGTTGGCTCAGAAGCCATCCATTGACCACCGATCGTATTACCCGAACCGTCCAAATTGCGGCCAGCCCCAGCCTAGCCCAGGTGACCGGCCTAGGCCGTCCTGATCCCTATCTCAGCGCTATCAGTGGTTTGGCTTACGGGGATGATCCGGCCCAAGGGTTTGTGATGGGGCGCAAGTTCGCCCATCCCAGTCTGGGCATCGGGTTTGAGGCTCCGGAAGGGTTTGTGCTCAACAACGGTAACTCCGCCGTTGCCATTGCCGGCCCCAATAACGCGAAGGCGATTTTTGGCGTTGGACGTTTAGCCGGCGGTCGGCTTGAGGACTATGCGGCCAACCTTATGCGTCAGGCTGCGGGTCAAACCCCTATCCAGCCCAGCCAACCCCAGGTAACCCGCATCAACGACGTTGACGCGGTCTTCCTGCCTGCAGTCGCCCGCACACCATCTGGCGATGTCGAGGTCGTGGTGGTCGCCTATGCGACAGGCCCCGACACCGCATTCCACTTCCTGGCACAGGCCCCGGCAGGCGGAGCCAGAGCCTTTGATCCGCTATTTCGCTCGTTTCACAAACTCAGCTCCAGCGAAGTCGCCGCGCTTCGACCAAAACGGATCGAGATCGTGACCGTGCGGCCGGGTGACACCCCAGCTACCCTATCCGAGCGGATGGCCATGGATGCCAATCGTTTAGAATATTTCCAGATGATCAATGGTTTGGAACCGGGCGCGTCGCTCAAACCGGGTCGCAAAGTTAAGCTGATTGCCTACGTCAAATAGCTTGCAGATCTAGGCAGCGCGCCTAACCGGCTTGGCCGCAACCTCGGCACCATTCAAGAACGCGCGAATTTTCGGCATCACGTCGGCCGCACGACTAACGAGGAACAGATGCCCGCCACCGGGTACGATCTCCAACTTGGCATTCGGGATCAGTCTGGCCAGGATCTTGCCGTTAATCACCGGGACGATGCGGTCGTCGTCGCCCATCATCACCAAGGTGGGCACCTTCATCAAAGGTAGGAAAGGTGCACTGGTCCACCCGATCATAGCTAGAAGCTGATAGAGGTAACCCGCGCGGCTCGGCGGCATGATACGTCCGATATGCCCATCAGAGCCGACGGTTTCGCCGCCATAGAGCGTCTCGAAATTCTTCCGCATAAACTCCGGATCGATATAGCGCTTCGGGTCGGCCATCTTCGACAGGGCCTTCATATCGCCCGGCACCATCAACATCCCAGCCGAAGTGGCGCAAAGCACCAAATGCCCCGTCCGCTTGGGATATTGCAGAGCAAACTGCTGGGCCAAGCCGCCGCCCCAGGACACGCCCATGACATCAACCTGACCATAGCCCAGCTGATCGAGGATTTGTGTCGCCGTCCACGCCATGGACCACGGTCGGTAAGGCGTCACCGGCTTGGGCGATCCGCCAACGCCGGGCATGTCGAAAGTGATCAGATCGCGATCAGGGAACCAGTCGGCCAAAGGTGCCATCAGCTCAATATTGGCCCCAATGCCGTTGAAAAACAGCATGGGACGCAAGGATGACGCCTCACGCGCCTGCCAAACCGCCACACGAAGTTGACGACCACCGGCCTTAACAATCGCAATCCGCGGCTCACCGGCGACTTTAGTCTTGGTCACAATCAGGCGTCCTTAATCAAACACATAGGATCCAGGCGCTGAGCCTAGGGAGGGATAGGTCTTGGAGCCCGTAGATTTGGGGGCAGTCTTCAGATCGCCAGAGCGCGCGGCGAGCCACTCCGCCCAGAACGGCCACCAGGATCCGGCCTTCTCCTCAGCCGCACTGCCCAACCAATCATCGATATTGGCCGGCGGCCGGGTCTGGGAGTGGAAGTATTTCGACTTGGGATTGCCCGGTGGGTTCAGCAGAGCCTGGATATGGCCTGACTGCGACAATACGAAGTCAACCTGCGGCGAGCCAATCAGTTGGGTCAGGCGGTAACAGGCCTTCCACGGCGTGATGTGATCAGTGACCCCGGCCACCACAAACAGGTCGTTGGTCACCTTGCTTAGATCGACCGCATGTCCCGCCACCTCGACCTGACCGTGATTGCGGAACGGTTGGGTCTCGTAGACCCGCAGATAGTCCGAATGCAGGGTTGCGGTCAGGTTGGTCGCGTCATTGTTCCAGAACAGAATGTCGAAAGGTGCGGGGTCTTCGCCGTGCAAATAGTTGTTGATCACATAGTTCCAGACCAGATCATTGGGCCGCAGCCAGGCGAAGGTCCGCGACAGGGCGCTACCCTCCAGAATACCCTTCTTGGCTGACCGACGCCGGGCCATCTCGATGCCGTGGGACGACATCATCGCCCCGGCGTCGCTATCGCCCATGTCAGGGTCCAACACGCAAACCATCAGCGATACCGACGCGATCCGCTCATCCCCCCGCGCCGCCAGCTTAGACAGCAAAGTCGCCGTGGTGATTCCGCCGGAACAGGCCCCAGACACGCCGACCTTGGGTGACTTGGTGATCTTGATGACCACGTCCGTGGCTTCAATCAACGCGTCTACATAGGCGGCCAGCCCCCAGGCTGCGTTTTCTTTGGTCGGGTTGCGCCAACTGACCATGAACACTTGAAAGCCGGAGCCCAACAGGAAGCGCACAATGCTCTTTTCTGGCGACAAATCGTTCACATAGGCCTTGTTGATCTGCGGTGGGACAATCAACAACGGGATCGCATGCACCTGCTCGGTGGTCGGCGCATAATGGATCAACTCCATGATTTCGGTGCGGTAGACCACGTCACCGGCGCTGGTAGCTAGGTTCTCACCCACCTTGAACGGGCGCTTATCGACCTGACTGACGATGCCATCGTTCTGCGTCATGTCTTCATAGGCGTTCTTGAGGCCCTTGATCAGCGACACACCGCCGGTCTCAAACGCCTTTTTCATGGCCGAGGGGTTGCCCAGCAGCGAATTGGTCGGCGACACTGAATCCATAATCATCCGGGTGACGAAGGTCGCGCGCGCCTTTTCCATATCGTCAAGCTCGATGTCGTCGATCCAATTGGCCATGCCCTTCTGGGCGGCCAGATAGTACTGCATCGCGCCCTTATAGAACGGGTTGGTGCGCCACGCTGGATCAAGGAAGCGCTTGTCCTTTGGCGACGGGGCCAGCTCGGATTTCTGGGTCAGGATATTACCCACCTCATCGCCGAAGGCCTTCAGGTGTTTTAACGTCTTGGCCGGCCGTCCAGCGGTCTCCCGCAACATCACGGCCACGGCCCCCAGCAAATCTTCGCGGGCAATCCCGACCATGGGGTTTAGGCCAACAGTATTCTCCGCCGCGCCGCCGCCTTCGAGCTTTATGCCTGACTTCGTCATTGAACTCTCCCTGGCTGCCGAGATCGTTGTCGCCTCGCTAAGCCATACCAATCTATGGTGCGTTTCACGAGCCTACTGTCAATCGGGGCGGCAAACATATGAAGACCCGCGACAGGATTCTTGAGGTTGCTCTGGAGTTGTTCAACACCGAGGGTGTTGGCGGTCAGTCGGCGCTGGACATCGCCTCGGCGATGGGGATCAGCGCTGGGCATCTCTATTACCACTTCAAGGGCAAGCCTGAGATTCTGGTCCATCTAATGGCGCGCCACCGGGAGGAAATTGATCTCGTTACCCACGCGCTCAGCCAAGCTGCCGACGAACCCTCGCTGGAAGCCCTCTGGACCCATGTCCACATTCTGGTGGAGGAGACTTGGGACGCCCGGTTTTTCTGGCGAGAGGTCGCCTTGGCTGAGGGTCATGACGATCTAGTTGCCCATGCTCGCCACGTCCTGGTGGCGATCCGCCAGGCGATCGCGCGGATGCTGAGTGCCCTCAATGCCTCTGAAATTATTGAGGCTTCAGCGGAAACCCAGGACGGCCTGGCGCGGCAAATTGCGACCGGCATCGTCTTTCACACCCACACCCTGGCGCTGGAGAACTCAGACGAGCCGCCGCGCGAGCGTATTGCTCGCGCGGCAGCCCAGATCATGATCCCCGTTGCCGGGTTCGCGGCGATTTAGGCAGCCGGATCGGCCTTGGCGGCCTTCTTGGACTTTTCGCCCTTTAGGTCAGCGACTTCGGCGGTCAAAGCCTCGACCTGCTTGGTCAAGGTTTCCAGGGTCTGGCCGAGGTGCGCCAGGTTAAACGGTGCGAAAGTTTCGCCCAGCGACTTCTTGACGCTGTCGATGCGGGCATCGAGGGCCGCGCGGCGCTCGGTGGTCAATTCCTTGGACTTCTTGGTCATGTCGTCGACCATCGAAGCCACCTTCTTGCCAGCTGGAGCCTTGGAAATGCGCTTGCGCACCACGTCTTCCAGTTCTTCGCCCTTAGCGACCAGTTCGTCGAAGGTTTGGTTAGCTCCAGCCGCGAACTTTTCAGCCACGTCCTGCGCGCCATCATAGGCCCGACCATAGGCACCAACGCCAGCCAGCCAGATCTTGCGCGCAATATCGCCGTCCAAAACCTTCTTGGTCTCGGTCTTGGCAACTTTAGTCTTCTTTGATTGAGCCACTAGGGCCTCCGTCATGTTTGTTTAAGCGCGGGGGAGCGCGATGACAGGGGTGTAGGGCCAAGAGTTAGAAAGTGCATTCTAGAAGGCCAATCAGGGGCAGCAGCGGGCACGGAAAAGCTTGACTCGGTTCAGTCGAAATGGTCGCTTAGCACAACCTTGGGGGATATATTATGCGCTTTTCACGACTTTTGGCTGCTGCGTTGGCTGTTGTTCTTCCTGCGTCGCCAGTTTGGGCGACGATATATACTGCTGACTTCGAAGACGTTCCACTCGGCGGTCACTATGATTATGCAGCACCTTTTCACACCGTAAGTGCGTTAGGTGGAATAGGTTCGGGAGATGCATCGAACAGATTCTTACTGCTTGATGTATTCAATGACGGTCGACAAGATTTCTCCTACTTCCTTCTTGGATTAGGCGACAGTTTTATCCTTCCTGATAATACTGCGACACAGTATGAAGCTGTGCTATTGTCTTTCGACATTTTCATTCCGACGGGCGGGGCGCTTTATCTGAATGGATTTCACTACTATGATTCTGAAGGTCACATTCCTCCCACGGGATCTTGGCAACACATCGTAGCTCCTACTTATCATCGGTATGGCAGCATTGTTGGTATTCTAGGAACCGGAGCGGCTGTTGATAACCTCGTTTTCGACAACTTTGCTAGCTCAAGGTTCGTTCCGGAACCTGCGACTTGGGCGATGATGGTTCTCGGGTTTGGAATGTTGGGTACGGCCATCAGGGGCCGACGTCGGCAGTTGAGCTTCGACAAATAGGTTACCGGTCGTTTTGGCTTATCGAAGCAACTGTTCGGCCCAACACGGACACCCCTAATCCAATGTGTCTGGAACCAAACTGCGTCGGTAGCGTAAGTCGAGGTGACCTCCTAAATGCCTCGCTTCTTTTACAGCTAGGAGCTTCAATCATGCCCGTCTCCCACAACGACCTGAAATCCAACACCAAGACGGCCATGATCGCCCAGCTCAATGCGCATCTCGCCTCAGGTATCGATCTGGCCCTGCTGACCAAGCAAGCCCACTGGAACGTCAAGGGCCCACAATTCATCGCCGTCCATGAAATGCTGGACGGTTTCCGAGTCGAGCTAGACATCCACGTCGACACCATCGCCGAGCGCGCGGTGCAGCTTGGCGGTCAGGCCCAGGGCACCGTACAAGCCGTGGCCTCGACCACGCCGCTGGCCCCCTACCCCACCGACCTGATCAAAATCCCCGACCACCTGAATGCGTTGATCGAACGGTACGCCGCCGTGGCGAAATCAACTCGCGCCGGAATCGACAGCGCCAGTGAAGCCGGCGACGCCGACACCGCCGACATCCTGACCGCCTACTCCCGCGCGCTGGACAAGGCCCTCTGGTTCCTGGAAGCTCACACCGAAGCCTAGAAGTTCACCCTGTTGGCCTAGCGGATGCACGGCATCGGTTCAGCCGCATCGCGATAGCTGGGCGGTTCAATTGATATGGTCTGAGAGACCCCTCATCCGACCTTGCTCCGCAAGGCCACCTTCTCCCGCACGGGGAGAAGGTCAGAACTAGCGCCTATTCTGAAATGCCACATGGTGTCGTTTCCGCTTCCTTCTCCCCCTGCGGGAGA
>JANPNB010000429.1:0-6077 GCA_031427275.1 Alphaproteobacteria bacterium
AGCGAAAAGCTCGATGACGCCTGGCGGCCCGACCGCGCCAAGTTCCTGATGTATACCGAAAAGGAGGGACGCCGCCTCAACGTCATTGTCGACACCGCCCAACCGCTGGCCTGGAAACGCGAGCCCTATTATCGCCGCATCGTGGTTTTCCCGCACGAGGACGTGGACCTTGGCCCGGTCAACCCAGAGCACAAGATCGTCTCCGGTTGTGCCACCCATGACGGCGAACGCGTCCCCTTCGCCATGGAGCTCAGCGACGCCGACCAACCGTCGGCGGATTGACGGCAACGCCGATTGCGGCAAGCTTTCACCCCATGACCCCAGACGAAATGACCGAGATCATCATGAGCTTCCCTGGCGCAGAGGCCGGCATGTCATACGGCTCGCCCGCCTATAAGGTGAACGGCAAATTCTTCACCCGCCTGCGCCGCGAGGACCAAAGCGTCGTACTGGTCGGCATCAGCTCCGATGAGCGCGAAATGCTGATGGAGGCCGAGCCCAAAACCTTCCACATCACGCCGCACTATAAAGACTACCCCGCCGTTCTGGCCCGCATCGAAACCCTGCACCCCGGCTCATTCCGCAACTTCCTGGACCGCAAATGGCGCACCCTGGCACCCAAGAAAGTGGTCAAGGATTGGGACGCGGCGAAGGGGGCTTAAAACTCGTCTTCCATCATCGAGCGGAACTGTTCGAAAATCTCTGCCGCCCGTTCGGCGTTGGCTGGCGGCTCCGGCTCATCGCTTGCCACCACAGGCAACCCGCCGCTTAGTCGTCCGACCACGCCGCCGCCCTGCACCAACAGCAGCTCCTCACCCTCGTCCAGGCTAAGCAGCAATTGCGCCAGCTTGGGCGGCAGGTCATCAAGATCCAGGCGTTTCATGACTGCGGAGTTTAGGCCCACATAGCCGCGCCGCAAGCGTGACATGAGCCGCAACCGGCACTAGCTTCCGCCACGCCACCACAGGAGCGCCTATGGCCTATCGGTCTCTGCGGGATTTCATCGCCAAACTGGAAGCCGCCGGCGAGTTGGTGCGGGTGAGTGAGCCCGTCTCATCTGTTCTAGAGATGACCGAGATTCAACGCCGTCTGCTGGCCACCGGCGGCCCCGCCGTGTTGTTCGAAAACGTCACCCGCGCTGATGGTCAACGCTCAACCATGCCCTGCTTGGTCAACCTGTTCGGCACGGTCAAGCGCGTGGCCATGGGCGTCACCCTGGATGGTCGCGAGCGCACCACGGCGGCCGACCTGCGCGAAGTCGGCGAGCTGCTGGCCTTCCTGCGCGCACCTGAACCCCCGCGCGGCCTGAAAGACGCTTGGGATATGCTGCCCATGGCCAAGACCGTGATGTCCATGCGTCCGGCTACGGTCAAGAAGGCCCTGGTGCAAGAGGTGGTCTGGACTGGCGACCAGATCGATCTCTCTAAACTGCCCATCCAAACCTGCTGGCCGGGCGAACCCGCGCCGCTGATCACTTGGCCGTTGGTGGTGACCAAGGGTCCGTCTGACGCCCGGGAAGACAACTATAATCTCGGCATCTACCGCATGCAGGTGATCGGCCCGGACCGCACCATCATGCGCTGGCTGGCCCATCGCGGCGGGGCGCAACACCTGCGACGCTGGAAGGCGGAAGGTAAGCGCGAGCCCCTGCCCGCCTGCGCCGTCATCGGGGCCGATCCCGGTACCATCCTGGCCGCCGTCACCCCTGTGCCGGACACCCTCTCAGAGTATCAATTCGCCGGCCTGATGCGCGGGGCCAAGGTCGAGCTGGTCGCGGCTAAGACCGTGCCGCTGATGGTGCCGGCCAATGCCGAGATCGTCATCGAAGGTCATGTTCTGCTCGATGAGCAGGCCGACGAAGGCCCTTACGGCGACCACACCGGCTACTATAATTCCGTCGAGAAATTCCCGATCTTCCAGATCAGCGCCATCACCATGCGCAAGGATCCGATCTACCTGACCACCTTCACCGGTCGTCCGCCAGATGAACCCAGCGTGCTGGGTGAGGCGCTCAATGAGGTGTTCATCCCCCTGTTACGCCAACAGTTCCCGGAGATCACCGACTTCTGGCTGCCGCCCGAAGGCTGCTCCTATCGCATCGCCGTGGTCTCCATGAAGAAGGCTTATCCCGGCCACGCTAAGCGCGTGATGATGGGGGTCTGGAGCTATCTGCGCCAGTTCATGTACACCAAGTGGGTGATCGTCGTGGACGACGACATCAATGCCCGCGACTGGAAAGACGTGATGTGGGCGCTCTCCACCCGCATGGACCCGGCCCGCGACATCACGCTCGTTGAAAACACCCCCATCGACTATCTCGACTTCGCCTCACCAGAGAGCGGCCTGGGCTCCAAGATCGGCCTGGACGCCACCAACAAATGGCCCCCCGAAACCCACCGCGAATGGGGCGAGAAACTGGGCATGGATCAGGCCACCATCGACGCGGTCAGCGCGAAATGGGCCAAGTTGGGCTTGCCGGGGAAGTAAATCCTCCACCAGCGCGCAGCGCGATTTGGGGGAGGTGGCGCGAAGCGCCGGAGGGGGTTGCAGCCCATGAGCCTGCGCGAACCACCCCCTCAGTCAGCTTCGCTGACAGCTCCGCCAGAGGTCGAGCATTGGTGTCACTTAAACCAGCTCAGCTGCTCGGTCGTGACCAGCAGTTTGCCGTCGCGGCTCCACAGCGAACCTGTCTGGTCGAAGAAGCCGCTCTCGAAGCGGCGAGCTCTGGCCTCGGCCATGACGTAGTCGCTCCCCACCGTCGCCAGCTCCTGGGGCGTGGCGTGGAAATAGGCCGACATGGAGATGGTGGAAACTGGCGAACGCTCGGCGATCTTGTACATCAAGCGCGGAGCGAACACGTCGGCCAACATGGCGGCCAACGGATAGTCTAAAGGCCGAGCCTGGGCGTCGCGCACCCAGGTTTGGGTCAGCGTCGAGCCGCCTTCCGGCTGGAATGGCGCAGGCCCCGAGATGGCGCGGTTCTCAAACATCATCCCGAAGGAGACCCGCACATGCGGCTTAGGTGGCGGCAAATCTTCCGGCATCGGCACCACCGGCATCACGGCCTCATGCTCAGCCAGGGTATCGCGGCGTTGGCCGAGCGTGACCATAGCCATCGCGGCCACGTTCTCACCTTGCACCAACTCAGACGTCCAGAATTCCATCGAGCGCCCCTGGCGCGCCGGGCGGGTGACCAGCGAGATCGGGTCATCATTCAGTCCACCCATCAGATTGACCGTCAGCGCCACCGGCGTCCCGGCATGGTCGGCCTCCGCCAGCACCGCCTTCAACAACAACGCCACCGTCCAACCGCCAAACGGGCCGATGGAGTTCCAATACCGCTTATCGATCTGGCTGCCCCATCGGCGGGGTCCCTGGGCTTGAAGCCGCAGGGCATCGTCGAACGCAAACGCGCTCAGGGTCTCACTCATCAAAATTGCCTCAAGTCGGAAATCAGAAACCTAAAAGCCGTCTTAGAGAACGGGGTCCGTACCGATGCAATACCCACTACGAAAAGGAGGTGCCCTCGCTTCCGTCAAGGTCAAGCCACTGGATATCGTTTAGGCCGACCACACGGCTTGTAACGCCTGCGCGTCGCCCGCCCCCTGTGCCAACCCTGCCCGTGCTGCGGCGGCCCGGTTTCGGAAGTCCATCAGGTTGACGCCCATCGCGCTCTGGCTGGCCGCGTCCGGCGACACCACCACCACTTGGGCACCACCACCACGCAGGACGTCGAGTTCGGCTGCGAACCGCGCGGCATTGGCTTGCGCCATTGCGCCTGATGTCGGGCCTGTCCGCACCTGGATCACCACCACCAGTTCATGGCCCACCGCCAGATCAGCACAGGTGCCCGAGCGCATGCCGCCGTCCATATAGCGCCGCCCTTTCAGCGTCACTGGCGGATAGACGCCGGGCACACTGCAAGACGACGCCACGGCCCGTGTGACCCCAATGCCGCTCTCCTGCGTCCAGAGTTGAAACTCGCCGGTCAGCACATCTACTGCGGTGCAGGCAAAGCCCCGTTCTGGCCAGACATCATCTGCGAGGCTGGAGAACGCGCGGCCGAAACTGGCGATGAAGGTCGCTTCATCGGGCGTCTTTGCGGCCAGGGCGAAAGCTCCCAGGTCGCGCCGCACCTCTAGCGGATCACGGGTGCCCATCTGCGCCTCCGCCATCAGCTTCACCAGCGCCGTCAGGTCAGGCGGCGTGGTGTTGAGCGAAGACGGGCTTTGCGTGCTGGGGGCCTTGGCGGTTTCGGCCAGGACCGGATCAACCAAGGTCTTGGGATCGGCCCCCAGGGCCAACCGCGCGCCGACGAACGACCCGGCCGATGTGCCCAGAATGAAATCGGCCTTGGCCAGATTTACCCCGGCCCGCGCCAAACCGGCGATCAATCCAGACTCCCAAGCTATGCCCACCGGCCCGCCGCCACCCAATACCAAAGCCTTGGTCATGAAACTCCCCCCGCGTGATCTGAAGGAAACATCGACCACCCGCGCGCTGATGTCCAGAAACTCAAACGGGCGCGACCCACGAGGAGCCGCGCCCGTCCTTTGGAACCTCGGCCGGAAACTCCCCCAAGCCCAGCCGTTCCGACGTCCCGAGAGGCGCCGACGGGCCGTCCCAATGGCCCTTCTCGTGAGCGCGCTTAGCGCAGCTTGTTCATGGTGTCATAGGCGACCTGCGCGCCGATCAGCTGGGGAGTTTGACGGCTGGGACCCGACCGTTTCTCAAACCCGGCCCCGTTGACCGCCACCCACTTGGCCTCACCCACCGGCGGGTTGGCTGACGTGGCGAACTGCGCCCTCACAGTAGAGGTCGGCAGGTGCGTAATCTTGACGGTGAAGGTCACGCCGGTGGACGAGCTCGCATCATCATCGGGTAACACTTCGATCAGGTACTGAATTCCCTGTCCAATGGCCAAGGTCTCCAGATACTGAATGTCCATCCGATCATCGCGGCCCTTGGAGGCCGAGACCTTGCGGATCAAAGCCTCGCGATCCACCATCCTGGCACCTGCCGACAGGAAGGTGTTGAGGATCGCGGACTCAACGCCACGCGAGAAATTGTTGTTGCGAAAGCCGTAACCGCCGTCGGTGAACCGCTCCTGGAATTGGCGCTGTTCAACACTGGTCGAACTGGCTGCCACGGCTGCTGAGGCTGAGCCGCGCCAACCCCGCACACTGGCGGCTTCGCCTGCGGCCACACTATCGACCCGGGCTGTCTGGACGTTATCGTACTGGCTGGTCGAGTCCTCCAGCAGTTGACGGTTCCAGAACAGCAACATGCTGGGTCGGCCCGCCGCCTGGTACCAGCGCGCAAAGGCACTGGAGGCGGAGTAGTTGCCGGCGTCCGGATTGGCCGATGGAACCGGCGTATTCACCGATGGCATGTCCTCCCGGTACTGCACATTCGGCGAAGCTGGTCGGTACTGAGCCAAGGCTGGACTGGCACAGGCCGCCATCAGGGCGACGGTGATCATGGTCTTGCGGGTCGCCATGGCGGCCTCCTTGCGCAACCGCGGACCCTATTGGGCGCCGCGGACTTCGACGTAATATTGGGCGGAGTTGAGCCGAGTAGAACCCTGTTCAAAGGTCACCATGGCCATCGGTTGAGCGAACAACCGGGTCCAGGATTGGGCGCTGTCGGTGGGCACGCCCGCCTGGTCGTACCAAGAGGCGCGCACTTCCAAAGGCAGAGCGACCTTGGTTTTGTTGCGGATCTGAACGGTGATCTTTTTAAACCCCGTGGGCCCGGTGGACACATAGGCCCCCTCGACATCCAGCAGGCTGTCGACCTTATTCTTGGTGCCAACATACTTGGCCAAGGTGCCGTCCAGCACCCGCACCGAATTCAGATCTGGCCGGATGTTGTTCTGTTGATCGATCCGCACACCACCTTCTGGTGGTGTCGCGCAGGCGGTCAAGCCCGCAGCCATGGCCAGGGCGGTAACGAGGGTCAGGCGCTTGAAATTGGGGGTCATGGCTGAGGGTCCTGTCTGAGATTAGTGAGCGCGCACGAGGCACAGTTGTTTGTGGTTTTCGTCGGCATTGCAGGTGATCGGCTTGTCTTCGCCG
>JANPNB010000430.1:0-11807 GCA_031427275.1 Alphaproteobacteria bacterium
GCTGGGCGAGGAACCATGCCGATTTCTGGGTCACGCCCAATTCCTTCGCCATCTGGGTCGAAGGGATGCCCTTGCGAGCGGTCGTCATCATGTAGATCGCCATCAACCACTTGTGCAGCGGGAGGCGGCTTTCCGCGAGCACGGTGCCGGTCCGGACGCTGAAATGCTGGCGGCAGTCGCGGCAGCGGTACGGCATCGGCTTGAGGTTCTTGACCGGCGCAACCGAGAGGCTGCCGCAATGGGGGCACGACACCTCACCGCCCCAGCGGTTCGTCTCGAAATACTCCCGCGCGGCTTCCTCGTTCGGGAAGCGAGCGAAGAACTGGTAGAGGCTGACGGTTTCGGGTTTCGTGCTCATGCACTTTAACTAGCCAAGCGCGGCGATCCCGTCAAGCGATTATTGGCTAGCTAGGTATATAGTTCCCCTTGTTTGCGCTGGATTGCTTCGTCACTTCGCTCCTCGCAATGATGCCGCGTTGAGCCCGTTCGACGTTGTAATCAGCCGATTGCAGCAGCTTCAGTATGATATTTTCGACATCTTCGCCCACATAACCGGCTTCGGTCAGGGTTGTCGCGTCGGCAACCGTGAACGGTACATCGATGATTCTCGCCAGGGTCTGGGCTAGCAGGGTCTTACCGGTACCGGTCGGACCGATCAGCAGGATATTGGCCTTACCCAGCTCAACGTCGTTGTTCTTAGAGGCATGGTTCAGGCGCTTGTAGTGATTGTGGACCGCCACCGACAGGACCTTCTTAGCGTGGTCTTGCCCAATGACATAATCATCGAGAACCTCGCGAATTTCCTTAGGAGTTGGCACACCATCCTTTGATTTCACGAAGGAAATCTTGTGTTCTTCACGGATAATGTCCATGCACAGCTCAACGCATTCATCGCAGATGAATACGGTAGGTCCCGCAATTAGCTTGCGGACCTCGTGCTGGCTCTTGCCGCAGAAAGAGCAATAAAGCGTGCTCTTGGAATCTCCGCTCGCGGCCTTGGTCATGCTATCTCTCACTCTCTAAACGAACTCGGCGCACGTCCGGCTCGCAGCCTGGGGAGGCGATTCCCGAGGTCATCTGATCAGAATACGCGCCTGAAGTTGTCTAATCCTTGACAATCCCCGATCGAGCGGCAGATCACAAGCTTTGCTACACATTCGCCCAGAAATGGCGGGGCTAGGCGAATCCCTAGATGGGTACGGCTAGGTTGATCGCAAGGCGTGGGTTGGGGGACAATAGACGCTATGGCTAGAAAGAGCCTTCGGGCCGGGAGCCGCGCGTCGCAGGAGTTTCTCGACGATCAGGTCGAGGACGCCGGGATCGTCGCCTTTGACTTTGACGGAACTCTGACGGTCCGCGATAGCTTCATGGCCTTCCTCAAGTGGCGGGTTGATCCCGCACGCTTCAACGCCGGTATGGTGCGGATGATCCCCGCCGCGATCAGTTACGTCGGCCATCGCAATCGGGGAAAGATAAAATCGGCGGCCGTTCGTGAATTCCTCGGTGGCGTGGGCCGCGAGGTTCTTGAGGAGGAAGCCAAGGCCTTCGCCCAGTCTCAGTCCCAATATCTCTTGCGCCCGGACGCGGTGCAGACTTGGCGACGCTGGCGTCAACGGCGCGCCAAGCTGGTTATTGTCACGGCCTCGCCCGAGATCCTGATTGCCCCCTTCGCCCGGGGCCTCGGAGCCGATGCCGTCATCGGCACAGAGCTTGAGTTTGATGAGCACAACCGCCTCACCGGTCGCTTCTCAGGACCCAATTGCCGAGGACCAGAAAAGGTTCGGCGACTGCGCCAGATGTTCGGTCCCGACCTGCGACTAACCGCCGCCTACGGGGATACCAGCGGTGATCGCGAGATGCTAAAGATCACTGACGATCCAGGCTACCGGGTGTTCAAAGAGCGGCCCTGAGCATGCGACACGCCCGTGATCACGACTTGGACCGCTTGGAGCTGTTGCTAGAGCGCTTGAGAACGCTCACGGGACTGGTCGAAAAGAAGCGCGGAGTCTTCTACCGAAAATCCAAGTCGTTCCTGCACTTCCACGAAGACCCCAAGGGTCTATTCGCCGACATCCGGACCGAGGATTTCTCGGACTTCGAACGGGTCGACGTGACCGGCCCCGAGGGGCGCGATCACTTGGTCACGTTGGCGATGAAGCGGACTTAGTCCTCGCCGCGGTTTTCCTGCACCTGATCGATCAAGCCCCACGCCTTGGCTTCGTCGGGCGTCATGAAAGTGTCGTTGTCGAGCATTTCCTCGACTTCAGCGTAGGAGCGGCCCGTGTGCTTGGCGTAAAGCTCGTTCAAGCGCTTCTTGGTTTTCAGAATATCCTCGGCGTGGCGGGCGATGTCAGACGCCTTACCGGAGTAACCGCCTGAGGGCTGGTGAACCAAGATCCGAGAATTGGGCAGGGAAATTCGCTGACCGGGCGCACCAGCTGACAACAGGAAAGACCCCATCGACGCGGCCATGCCCATGCAAAGCGTGACGATCGGGCAGCGGATGTATTGCATGGTGTCGTAAATCGCCAAGCCTGAAGACACCACGCCGCCAGGCGAGTTGATGTACATCTGGATCTCTTTCTTGGGGTTCTCGGCCTCAAGATAAAGCAGCTGGGCGCAGATCAAGGCAGACATGCCGTCCTCGACCGGACCGCTCAGAAAGATCACCCGCTCTTTCAGCAGGCGGGAAAAAATATCAAAAGCTCGCTCGCCACGGCTGGTCTGCTCGACCACCATAGGAACCAGGTTCAGGGCGGTCGTCGCCGGATCACGCATGGGGAAGATGCCCTTCTTGTGTTGTGGGCGACTCTGTCGTCAGAGCCGCTGTCCCTACCGATATCGCGTGTCGGCCAGACCGTTGCAAGGTGACCGAGACATCTAAAGAAAATCCCTCCCCGTTTCCGGAGAGGGATGATTTCGTTTTTGAAGACGTTCTGAGTGTCTAGTCAGCGTACCCGTCGGGCATCTCGTCTTCCTTCATCAGTTCGTCCTTGGAAACCTTGGCGTCCTTCACCTTGGCCTGGGCGATGATCAGGTCGACGACCTTGTCCTCAAAGATTGGGGCCCGCAATTGGGCCTGGGCATTGGCGTTCTGGCGGAACATATCAAATATTTGTTGGGCCTGCTGGCCGTACTTCATGGCCTCGGCCCGCATGGCCTCCGCCAGTTCCTGATCGGTGACCTGCACGTTGTTAGAGCGGCCAATTTCAGCCAGGACCAGGCCAAGACGCACGCGGCGCTGAGCAATCTTGCGATACTCGACTTGAAGTTGGTCGTCAGATTTCTCGGCATCTTCGGGGGGCAGGCCCTCGCGTTCCTTGTCCTGTTGAACCTGCGACCAAATCTGGCCAAATTCGGCCTCAACCATTTTGGGCGGCAAGGGGAAATCATGTTTGCTGTCCAGAACGTCCAGCAAGGCACGCTTCAACTTGAACTTTGATGCTCCGGCGTACTGACCTTCAAGGTTGGTCTTCAGCAGCTCGCGCAGCTTCTCAAGCGACTCAATCCCCAGGCGCTCAGCGAAGGCGTCGTCAGCCTTGGTGGCGACCGGAGCCTTGACCTCTTTGACGGTCACTTCGAACTCGGCATCCTTGCCCGCCAAATTCTCGGCCTGATAGTCAGCTGGGAACGTCACCTTCACCGTGACCGCGTCGCCGGGCTTGGCACCGACAAGCTGTTCTTCAAAGCCGGGAATGAACTGGTTGGAGCCGAGGGTGAGGTCGCTGTCAGTTGCTGCCCCGCCCTCGAAGGCCACGCCGTCAACCCGACCGATGAAGTCGATCACGACCTGATCACCGTCCTTGGCTTTCAGTGACTTGCCGGTGCGGGGCTCGTAGCTTCGGTTGGACTTGGCCAGCTCATCAACGGCCTCATCAACTTCCTTGGCAGTCGGCTCATAAATCGGACGCTTGAGTGAAATCTTGGTCAAATCAGTAAGTTCGAAGTCGGGCATCACCTCAACGGCGATTTCGTAGGCGAGGTCAGCCTTGCCATCCACAACGGCGTTCATGTCGCCGTCCGGCTTCAGCTCGGGCTCACCGGCCGGGCGCAGCTTGTTGTCTTCGAAAACCTTCTGAGTGCTCTCATTGATGGTCTGCTCGACCACCTCGCTCATCAGGGCCTTGCCGTACATCTTGCGGACGTGGGCGGTCGGCACCTTGCCTGGGCGAAAGCCCTTAATATTGAGCGTCGGCGTCACTTCAGCGATCCGCGCTTCCAGCTTGGCGCTGAGGTCCGCTGCCGGAACCGTAACGCCGAACACCCGGCTCAGGCCTTCGCTTGATTTATCAACGATCTGCATCGACATACTTGGTTTTCGGACCCGAGCGCGATCGCGCGCCCTTAGATGTCCGCCTTCGGCTGAAAACATAAACGCCGCCAGGACCGGCGGCGAGCGGGCGACCTTATGTCATGAGCCCTGCTTCGGGCCAAGCCCAAAGACAGAGGTTAGCTGATCCGCTTCACCAGGATGTTGGTCCAGCCTTCGCTAGATTTCCCCGGACGAACATCAAAGCTTGAGGTGACCGCCAATATTTCCAGCCGACCGACCTCTGCAATTAGGGCTGGAACATCGGCCTCCGACAGGTTTGTGAACCATCTTTCAAACGCTATGCCCTCCCCTGAACCCGGTTTGAATGACAATTCCCAGACACCGCCAATCACCAGCGCGTCACGGAGTTTGCGCATCACCGCAACCAAATTATCGCGGCTAACATGCAGCAGCGAGGCGTTGGCCCAGATACCCTCAAACGCTTCGCGCCAAGCCACTTCGTCAAAGTTCAGTTGCAGGACTTCAAGCCCAGCGTGGGCCGAGGCCATACGCACCATTTCGCCTGACCCGTCAAAGTCCGTCACCTCAAAGCCGAGTTGCTTGAAAGCCAAAGCGTCGCGCCCAGATCCGCAGCCCGCGTCTAGGATTCGCGATCCAGGCGACAAGGCCTCAATGAACCGACGACGCCCTTCTGCCATATCGACAGAAACCGTTCCGTCGAAGAACGTCTGAGCGTTCTCGTCATAATAGGCGATGGAATCGATCATCGATTTGACCTGCCAACTCAGCGTCAAATCCTGCCAAGGCCAATTTGGCGAGGCCGGATGGTGCGGGCGAGAGGACTCGAACCTCCACGCCTCACGGCGCTAGAACCTAAATCTAGTGCGTCTACCAGTTCCGCCACGCCCGCACGTGAGGCGCAAATCGGCTGAAGCGTGGCGCGCGTCAAGCTCCAACCGAAGTCCAGGCGGAAAATGGCCTAGAAAAGTGCTTGAGCTCTTGCCGTCAGATCAACGGTTAACGGAACAAGCGAAGCGAGCAACAACGCCGCCATCGCTAGGTTAAAGCCCCGCAGCACCTGGGGTCGATCCAAATATCGTCGCATCCCAGCCCCAAACCCGGCCCAGACCGTGATGCACGGTGCATTGACCAGAACGAAAATCAAGCTGACCACCAACACATTGACCGTGTAGTTCTCGCGCGGCGCATAGGTCGTCAAGGCACCGACCGCGATCGCCCAGGCCTTGGGATTGACCCACTGAAAGCCGACCGCCTGGACAAAGGTCTGCGGCCGTGCCGTGGCTGCGCCGCCGCCGATACCGTGCGATGTGGCAATTTTCCAAGCTAACCACACCATATAGAGCCCGCCGATCAGGGCCAGGACATCATGCAACCACGGCCAAGCCGCAAAGGCTTGCCCGAGGCCCAGGCCAATCGCGACCACCATCACGCCGAAACCTAGCGCCACGCCGGTCATGTGCGGCACTGTTGCTCGGAACCCGAAATTAGCACCCGATGCCATCAACATGGTGTTGTTCGGTCCAGGCGTGATCGAGGCCACAAAGGCAAACAAGACCAGGGCAGCAATGATTTCGGGGCTTAGGATGGGCATAGGTCAGGCTTTCTTGGAAGACCCCTCCAGCGCGGCTATCACAGACGCCAAGGTCTTGCCAATTCAGCGAGCGTTATAAAGCCGCCGAAGTATGGACACTGCTAGATCGGGCAGGTCCTGCGAAATAAGGCCAGGCCCATGTAGCTCTGCGGCCTCCGCATGGATCCACGCGCCAGCGCATGCGGCTTCGAAGCTTTCCATGCCTTGGGCAATCAAGGCGGCGATGAAGCCGGCCAGCACGTCTCCTGATCCTGCAGTGGCCAGCCACGGCGACCCGTTGGCGTTGACGCATGCACGACCATCAGGATGGGCGATCACCGTATCAGCCCCCTTGAGCAGAACCACGGCATCAGCGGTCTTTGCCGCCCGACGAACCGCGGTTATCCGCTCGGGACTCGCCTGCAACACACCGGGAAAAAGCCGCTCAAATTCTCCCAGATGCGGCGTCAGAACATCATCCACGTCGAGGGCTGAGAGCAGTTCTTCTGGGTCATTGCGGAAAACTGTAATGGCGTCGGCATCAATCACCAACGCCGCTCCGGTCCGCGCCAGCGCCAGGGTGTTCAGCAAGGTCGATTCGCTAACCCCGGCCGCCGGACCAATCACCACGGCATCGGCATCAGCGCAGGCCAATTCTAGCTCAAATTCTGTCCCAAAGGGGCGCAGCATCACCGCTTCTAAATGCGCCGCATTAATCGGCAGGGCGTCAGGCGGCGATAGGATCGTCACCAAGCCAGCCCCCATCCGCAAGCCAGCCCGGGCCGCCAACCGCGCCGCGCCGGTGTTCCACGCCTCGCCGCTCACCACGACCATTCGACCACGCGCATGCTTGTGCGACATCGCGGTCGGCCAGGGGAACTGGCTCAGCCAGGCCTCGGGTGAATTCTCGATCAATTGACTGGGGCTCGGCGCGAGACCGATATCGGCGACAACAACCTCACCGCAGCGGCTCTGGCCAGGCTCCAAGACATGACCCGGCTTCTTAGTGTGAAAGGTAATTGTCAGGCTGGCCCAAACCGCCACATCGCCAACCGCTCGACCTGTATCGCCGTTCAGACCACTGGGCAGATCGATGGAGACAACCTGCTCAGCTCGCAGCTCTGTGGTCTTTGCGAAGGTTGCAGCTGGTCCATCTAGAGCCCGGGTCAGACCCGCGCCAAACAAGCCATCAATGATCAAGTCCGCGTTGCGACCGCTCTCTCCCAGTTCGTAGGTGTCGCCCGTCCAATCTGCTGCCGCCCAAATGGCGCTCGCAGACTTGGGTGGCCCTGCGCGCTCGACCCACACGTTCCAGCCTCGCTCGGCTAACCGTCTGGCGACCACATAGCCGTCTCCACCGTTGTCACCTGGACCACATAGAACTGCCGTTGGTCCTGGGCTGAACCTCTCGCAGATAATCTCAGCCACGGCACCACCAGCCCGCGTCATGAGTTCGGTCTCAGCCGTTCCCGCCACAACCGCAGCTTGATCGGCCTGCGACATCTCACCGACCGTCAGGATAGGGTGTGCCTTCATCGCGCTCAGAGCACCCCTGTTGTGGCTTCCCGTCCGCGCTCAACCAAGCTCAGTGTCGTGCCATCGGTTTGAAGGGTACTGATCGAGGTGTGGTCGGGGCGGAAGACCAGCACCCGGTCATCATCGGCCAAAAGCGACATCACCGCGTTGATCGCGACATAGTGGCTGAACACAGCCGTACCGCCGCGCGCCACCAAAGAGGCCGCCACCTGACCGCGCCAGATGTCATAATCAAGGTCCCCCTTGGCCTCGACCCAACGTCCGCCAAACACCTCGCGCAGCCAGGCCGGACGTTCCTCGGCACTCAAGGCCTTAGGCGTTGGAATTTCGCCGACGAAGGGGTCGATCTCAATCTCAACACCCAGAGCCTCCGCTGTCGGCATGGCCGTCTCGCGGCAGCGTTTCAGCGGCGAACTCACCACTTTTGTTGGGCGCTGTGCCGCAGGCAGTGACATCAGATAGTCCCGCGCCGCCTCAGCTTGCGCTCGACCGGCATCATCCAGTCCAGGATCCTCATCGGCGTCACCCCAGGTGGCCGCCGGTTTGCCGTGACGGATAAGATAGAGTTGGGTCATTGGATTCAATCCGGAACAAAGAGGTTTTTGCCACCCGCTGGAGCGCTTTGGACATACCCCATACGCCCGATCCCCTCGTTGGTTTCAAGAGATTCCAACACCTGGGGGTCACTGGCGATCTGGGCAACGAAGCGTCTGTCCTGCTCATCGCGACCGATGACAATACCCATCAAATACCCCTCTCGACCGTGCACCACCGTATAGGTCTCGATCTTGCCACGCCCCTGTGGCGCTTCGATGACAATGGGGCGCGGCAAGGCGTCAATCTGGCCTTGGATCACAGCCGGGTCCTGTCTCTCAAAGGGGCGACAAGGCGCTCGAGTCGAATAAACTCCGGTCGATTGCTTCGTCAAAAACCAACCATTGGCCGTAACTAGGCCATAGTCACCCGGCTTGGCGCGCAGTCGCTGCATCATCACCACGACAGAATGCATGGCATAGTTATTCCCAGGCCCTCCGGCATAGGGCAGTCCGCCCGTCACTGTGAGCCCTCTGGGATCATCAAGGGCCAGGCCCAAGGCCTCAGCTCCAATCTGCACGGCCGACGGGAAACACGAATAGAGATCAATAGGACCGATGTCGGCTAGGCCGATCTCGGCCATTTCCAAGGCTCTGGCCCCGGTCATCTGCATGGCAGGACTTGAATGAAAGTTCTGACGATCAAGCAGGTTCCATATGTCGTGGGCATCGGCGCAGCCATGAAGGAAAACCATTCGGTCCTCAGCCACGCCCAGAGCGCGGGCCTTGGCCAAGCTGGTGATGATCACGCCAGCCGATTGATCGACTTCCATGATGGCGTTGAGATATTTCGGATAGGGAAAGCCCACCATCCGGTTGCGCTCCGTCACGGTGATCAGTTCGTCGGCGGATCGTTCGATGGGAAACCAAGCCTCAGAATTGGCCGCCGCAACCCTGGTGAAGGGAGCAAACAATTCACCCAATCGCTGCTGATGCTCAGCAATAGAGCGACCGTCACGCGCCCGAAGAGCGTTTTCGAACAGCGGATAGGCGTTGATGGGACGCCCCAAGCCGTGTCGCCCCTCGTGGGCGCTTACACCTGGCCGACCGTCGCCGATTCTCTCAGGCGGCGGCAGAACATCGGCATCCTCCCAATCATCGAAACCCAACCCCTGCACTAGGCGCTTGGTTCCGGATCCCAGAAACTCGCAGCCGACCACCAGGACGAAGTCATTTTGCCCACGCGCGATCCGCTCGCACACCAGGTTGATAGCGTGCTGCGGGCTGTTTCCGCCCATATGCGCATAGGTCGCCCAACCCGGATCGGCCCCCAGCACCTTTGCCAGCGTGGCCGGTGGATTGGTGGAGTGCGGAATGGCTCGCCCGCCGCCGGGCGCATCCACTGCAAAGCCCATGACCGCCAACCCATCGAGATTGGCATAGCTACCCTCAGCGAGCCCCGCATCGGCAAGGGCACGCTCCGCCGCTATCTTCAGCAGTCGGGTCGGAGAAGGTGAATTCCCAGCGGCCCCGCGATAGGTAAATTGACCTGCACCGATCAAAACCGGCGTTTGTTCGTCCATAACTGTCCCTCAGCTTGCCTGCCAAACTCGATCCTAAGGTCGGATTTGTGGCTCACAAGCGTATTTCGTTGATGATTGCTTCTTGTGCGATGGCTGCCTTAAAACTAATCAGACTACAAATTCAGGGCGACGCTACTGCCCTTCACAAACCTCACCCCTTGCTGTTTGGGAGGGTCGCGTGCTCCTAGCCCGCGATCGCCCCGGGTGGCTTTCACAAACAAACTCCAGCCGAGCCCATGAAAAAAATCGAAGCCATCATTAAGCCCTTCAAGCTCGACGAGGTGAAGGAAGCGCTTCAGGACCTCGGGGTTCAAGGCATGACTGTGATCGAAGCCAAGGGTTATGGCCGTCAGAAAGGCCACACCGAACTCTACCGCGGTGCTGAGTATGTGGTCGATTTCCTACCCAAGATCAAAATCGAGGTCGTGGTTTCGGATGATCAGTTGACCCCGGCGCTCGATTGCATAGTGGCTGCGGCGCGTACGGGGCGTATCGGCGACGGGAAAATCTTTGTTTCAGACGTCCTAGACGTTTTGCGAATTCGGACCGGCGAAACCGGCACGGCTGCGATCTAAATCGCGCCGTCATCAAACCAGATAAGGAAGGGGATAAAGTCATGACGACCGCCAAGGATATTCTGAACG
The DNA here is from genome assembly GCA_031427275.1 of Alphaproteobacteria bacterium. Taxonomy (GTDB): domain Bacteria; phylum Pseudomonadota; class Alphaproteobacteria; order Caulobacterales; family Caulobacteraceae; genus Phenylobacterium. The sequence goes on from JANPNB010000430.1 coordinate 10,161, forward strand.
AAATCAAAGAGAAGGACGTCAAATATGTCGACGTTCGCTTCACCGACATTCGCGGCAAGATGCAGCATGTCACCTTCGACATCGACCTTGTCGACGAAGACTTCCTCAATGACGGCACCATGTTCGACGGCTCGTCGATCGCCGGTTGGAAGGCCATCAACGAAAGCGACATGAAGTTGCGGCCCGACCTGTCGACCGCCATCATCGATCCCTTCTACCAGCAGACCACGCTCTGCCTATTCTGCGACGTCGTGAACCCCGACACTGGCACCCCCTATGATCGCGACCCGCGCTCGATTGCCAAGGCCGCACTGAACTTCGTCAAGGCCTCGGGCATCGGCGACACAGTGTTCTTCGGCCCGGAAGCCGAGTTCTTCATTTTCGACGACGTGAAATGGTCTACCGACCCGCACAATACCGGCTATTCCTACGACGCCAGCGAATTGCCGGTGAATACCGGTAAGTCCTATCCAGAGGGCAATATGGGCCACCGCCCGGGTCCCAAGGGTGGTTATTTCCCGGTCAATCCGGTTGACAGCGCCCAGGACCTACGCGGCGAAATGCTGGCCGTCATGGGCGAACTGGGCATGAAGCCTGAAAAGCACCACCACGAAGTCGCCCCGGCGCAGCACGAGCTGGGCTTGAAGTTCGACACCATGATCGTCATGGCCGACCGGCTTCAGCTCTATAAGTATGTGATCCACAACGTCGCAGCAGCCTACGGCAAGACCGCCACCTTCATGGCCAAGCCGATGTTTGCCGACAATGGCTCGGGGATGCACGTGCACCAGTCCATCTGGGGTGACGGCAAGCCGTTGTTCGCGGGTGACAAGTATGCCGGCCTTAGCCAAATGTGCCTCTGGTACATCGGCGGCATCATCAAGCACGCCAAGGCGATTAACGCGTTCTCGAACTCCACCACCAACAGCTACAAGCGCTTGGTGCCCGGCTATGAAGCCCCGGTGAAGCTGGCCTATTCGGCCCGCAATCGCTCGGCCTCAATCCGTATCCCACATGTCGACAGCCCCAAGGGCAAACGCCTGGAAGCCCGCTTCCCCGACCCGATGGGCAACCCGTACCTGACCTTCACCGCCCTGCTGATGGCCGGTATCGACGGCATCATCAACAAGATCGACCCGGGCGAACCCGCCGATAAGAACCTCTATGACCTGCCGCCACGCGAGCAAAAGAAGATCCCGGAAGTCTGCGGTTCGCTAAAGGAGGCCCTTGAAAACCTCGACAAGGATCGCGGGTTCCTGAAGGCCGGTGGCGTCATGAACGACGACTTTATCGACGCCTATATCGAGCTGAAGATGGAAGAAGTCATGCGCTTGGCACTCCACCCCCATCCGGTGGAATTCGACATGTATTACAAATGCTAATCGCTAAATTTTAATGCAAATACCAAGGGCTGGAGAGCAATCTCCAGCCTTTTACTTAGGTCGCCTTACAGCGTCGGATCATCTCCAACCCGCACCAACATCTTGCCGAAATTGCCGCCCTTCAGCATCTCGGCGAAGGCCGATGGCACCGACTCCAAGCCAACCCGATCGTCTTCCAGATAATTGACCTTACCCTCGGCCACCCAGGGACCCATCTCCGCCAGGAAGGCGTCATGGTGGTCGGCTACATAGTCCCCGACAAACA
>JANPNB010000431.1:0-3464 GCA_031427275.1 Alphaproteobacteria bacterium
CAAGGTCGCGGAGTCGACTTTGATAATAGGCGATGTCGAACAGGGACCCCGGTGGTTTGTCTAGGTCATAGATTTCGGCGCACAGGCTGCCATAGCGGTTGCGCACTTCGGTGGTGGTCATGAGATCTCATCAGCAAGGCGAGCCTCGTGCTCGCACTGTTTTTGGCAAACGCCCTAGACCACTCGAGGCGGCGTGGACGCGCGACTTAGGCAGTTTCGTGGTTGCGCCTTAGGCGCAGACGACCGCCGCAGTGCCAAGATGAGCCTTCATGAAACCGTTTCCCTTATGACCAGAGCTGGATGCTGAGCCAGCAAGGCGAGCAAGTCAATCAGGCCAAGCAGCGTCAGTCCAAAACTTCACGCGCTTCTTCTGGCAGCATGATGGGCACCCCGTCGCGTATAGGATAGGCGAGCTTGGCACCCTTGCTGATCAATTCGTTGCGCGTGCGATCATAGATCAGCGGCCCATGGGTCACGGGGCAAACCAGGATTTCCAACAGGCGCGGGTCAACCTCTGAAACCAGAGAGGGCAATTCATCGTCAGCCATGGGTCTTAACCGCTATTGGATGCTGTGGGGCGTGTCGTTGTCATCTTCCAGGGCATCGATCTCGAGCAGGGCCGTCAAGGCCTCACAGCGGGCGGCAAGTGAGGGTGCCTCTAAGAGCGCCTGCTTTTCCGAGGGTCCGAACGGCAGGCCCATAGCCAGGCTGGTGACGAGACTATCCAGCGGCGCAACCTTGGCTGACTCCCAATCAATGTCGAGCTCCCGGCGGTTGAGGTAGGTTTTCAGAGCCCGACCAAACCGTGTGCGATCAAAGCCTAAGGCGTCAGGGTCTTCGTCGAGATCAACCGCATAGGCATCAAACGCCGCGCGAACTTGGCGATAGGGCGTTCGCACCGACAACTCGTCGCCGATCGCAAACCGGCAGATGCCTGTCAGAGTGATCAGATAGGTGCCGTCGGAGGTTTCGTTGAAGCTGGTAATCTTGCCTGCGCAGCCCACCCCAGCAAGGTTGGGCCTCGCACGCTCTCCGCCCTTGGTCTGGATCATGCCGATCATGCGATCACCGGCCATCACGTCATCAATCATATTGAGGTAGCGCGGCTCAAATATCCGCAGCGGCAGCTCTCCGCCGGGCAAAAGCAGAGCGCCATCCAGGGGAAAAACCGGAATTACCTGAGGTAGGTCTAGGGCTTGGTCGGTCATGGAAACTCTTTCTCGACCTTAGGAAAATAAAATCGCCGATAGCTTGCGCCGACCAGACCGGGAAACCTCAGACGCCGCACCCGCTGCTTCAAACACGGTCAACAGTTGCGCACGCGCCGCGTCATCATTCCAGGCCCGATCAGCAGAAATAATCGCCAGCAAGTGATCGACGGCCCCTTGCCAATCGCCGCGACCCGCCAAGGCCTTGGCCAACTCAAAGCGTGCGGCATGGTCCAGCGGATCGACGGCGAGAGCCTGTTCGAAGGTGGCCGTGTCAGAGGGTGCCGTCTCAGCCAGGGCCAGGGCCGCGCGCACGCTGTCCAAATCAGTATCTTTGGCCTCGGCAGGAGCCATCTCGGCGATCTCGCGGGCCCGTTCAAGGTCGCCGCTATCCAGATAGACCCGCGCCATACCGCCCAACGCCTTGAGGTTCTCGCCGTCGATCTGCAGGACCTGGGCATAGGCTTGGGCGGCCCCCCCCAAGTCACCCAACCCCAAAGACTCCTTAGCTAGAGCCAAGAGCTCATCTGTTGGATTTGCCGGTGCCTTCTTGGCCACTCGCTCCACAAAGGCTTTAACTTGGCTCTCGGGCAGCGCGCCGGTGAAGGTGTCAATCGGTCGGCCGCCCGAAAAGGCAAATACTGCTGGGATAGACTGGACTCGAAGTTGACCTGCGTATTGAGGGTGTTGGTCGATATCGATTTTGACCAGCTTGACCTTGCCCTTGGCGGCGGTGACGGCGCGCTCGATCGCCGGACCCAGCTGCTTGCAGGGGCCACACCAAGGTGCCCAAAAGTCGACGATCACCGGCTGCTCTTTCGACGCCTCGATGACATCGGCCATGAACCCGGCGTCAGAGCCGTCCTTAATCAGGTCGGCAATGGGTTTTGTTTCCCCGATCAGGCTCATCGTCTCAATCCCGTATCCCTAGTCGTTGAACGTGGGGTGTGACCCATTAGGCTTCAACGCCCGTGTTCATCTTCCCATAGCGCCATCGTGGCGAAATCCACAATCATCGGTTTGATTTTCAAGGCCGCCAGGAAGCCAAAGAAACCCGCGCGGGAAACCCGGGTCGTGGCGGTATTGATCAGAGGATGGAAATTAACCTGATCGGCCCGAGCTAACCGGCGGTCGAGGACAAAGGTCACGCGATGGTGCCTATCATTGACCAGACCGAACGCGCTCACCGATCCGGGCGACACACCCAGCGTCTGCATCATCAATTCCGCGCTGCCGAAGGAAAGCCGAGCAGAGCCGATCACGGTGTGCAGGCGCTTGAGGTCGATCTGAGTGTCGTCTTGGGCGGAGATTAGCCACAGCCTGTCCTTAGCATCCTTTAGGAACAGGTTCTTGGTGTGGGCACCCGGCATGCCGACCTTGATGCCCTCACCCTCACCAACCCGAAACACTGCAGGGTGGTCGGTGGTGGCGTGGTCGATCCCGTGAGCATCGAAATAGGCGATCAGGTCGGCGCGGCTCAACATGGAACGGGATTAGCCCAGGTACCTCGCCGCGCCAAACATTCGTGTTTTTCGTGCTTTTCGTGGTTCAATGTCTTGCTTCACCCCCCAACCAAGGCCCGCCCATGGAACTGGAATGCTATCCCACCGCCGAGCGACCACCAGAGATCGTCGCAGGTCGGCCAGAGCGGGCCTGGATGGACAGCTTTGCGTCGCGCCATCCCTATCGCTGCTTGCCACTGTCGATGGCCAACACCACAGGCTGGGAAATCCTCTGTCCGATGGCCTTTACCGCCGAATGGAACGGCGGAGTGCTACAGACCGACATCAAGCTCTCGACGGACCGGCCACACCCAGACTTCCACAACTTCGCCAAGAGCCACTTCAGCCATGGCGTGGTGACCATGCATCCCGGCTATCTGTTTCGCACCCCGCCCGGCTGGTCGATGATGGCGCAGGGACCACCCAATCATGTGAAAGACGGTATCCAACCCTTGGCCGGCCTGGTGGAGACCGACTGGCTACCCTTTCCCTTCACCATGAACTGGATATTCACCCGGCCCGGCAAGGTGCGGTTTGAAAAGGGTGAGCCCTTCTGCTTCATCACCCTGATCCAGGACAAGCCTTTGGCCGACGTCCAGCCGGTGATCCGCTCCATGGCGCGTAACCCGGAACTGCGCGATGAATACGACACTTGGGAAAAACACCGGGCAGAATTTAACCAGCGCATCTTGCGCCTGGACCCCGAAGCGACCAAGGCGGCTTGGCAACGCTACTACTTCAAAGGCGAGTTTCC
>JANPNB010000432.1:0-2331 GCA_031427275.1 Alphaproteobacteria bacterium
CGCTTCCCCTCGCGTCGGCAACAGCAGCTTTGCGAAGCTGACCATATCGTTCAAATGTGCCGCCCTCAGCGCACTTTCAATCGATCTTGCGCTTTTTAGCCACAGCGGTTTTTCGGTCGAATGCGGATCGCATGCAGCTCGAGCTATGCAAGCTGAAGTGCAATGTCGCGCAGCACGACAGCGGCTGCCTTCCACGAGAATGCTGCGGTCATGGCCGAATATCCACGCTTCCACTTTTTTTCTAAGTCGGCAAGAACGCGACTGCAATCATCCGGTCCAGACGTTGGAATAAGGATGCACGTCTTGATGAGCCTCAGAATGTTCGGTTTGATTTCAGAGTAGCGCGACCCAACGTGGTGACTTATGCGTTCAGCTTGTTGCTATCCGACCAAGGCAACCCAATCTCCGTCACTCCCCTCACACCTCCCTGCCGGGAGAGCTGTATCACGACATCGATGCTGACGGCTCGATAGCGCTTCACCTCGTCAAAGTCCATGCGAAGCCGCGAGGCCATGGGGGCATCCACCGCATCAGTTCATATTGCAGGGCAACCTTCGCCAAATCAACGGCAGCGCTGCAGTTAGGTCTGCCGTGGCGAGCAAGTGATGGTCACCGATACCAGTTTCTTGTCGATACCCCCCAAGAAGACCATCGTGTTCACGAATGCGTTGCGGCCAGCATACCCTTTCAGCGGCGCGCGCCAAGCTGGGCGGCGAAAGCCTGTCACGACCGGACACGCGCCCCTTCAAAGCTCACGAAAGGCTTCCAATGCCTTGCCGGCATACATGAGCGCCGGTCCGCCGCCCATCTCGACAGCAATCTCCAGCACTTCCAGAAGGTCTGCTTCTTCGGCGCCATGGCGGCGCGCGCCGTCAACGTGATATAAGATACAGTCCTCACAACCCGTAGCGACAGCAATCACAGTGGCGATAAGCTCCTTCTGCGCAGACGAGAACCTCCCCGCCGCTGTGGCGACCTTGGAGACTTTGCCAAATCCCTCCATCAGGCCCGGCGCAGCCTTTGCGAAGGCACCGATCCGGCCCTTGGCGGCCTTGAGTTTTTCACTGGCAAGCATGGTCATGGCAAAATCTCCTTGAGAATTTCTGTTCTGTTGATGGTTCGGCTGGCGGGTTTCCCCTGCCGGTCAAATAGACGGCAGGGCGATATCGGGCACGATGCCGCTTTGCGCGATGAAAGGTGCAGTATCGTGCCCGGCGAAAATTCCGTGTTCAGTGACAAGGATGGTTGAAAGCCCGGCTGCCTGTCCACCAAGGATATCGGTGTGCAATGTATCCCCGATCATCGCATAGCGGCCCGGACCCATTCCCGAAAGCGCGATCCGGAATGCCTCCGGATAGGGCTTGCCGAACAAACGCGGCATGGTGCCAGTGCGGTCTTGCAGGTCATGCGCCCAGAACCCCGGTTCGACCGACAGGCCGCCTTCGCGGGGCGCGACAAGATCGGGGTTGCCGATCACGACCGGCCTTGGCCTGTGGATCAGTGCCTCTACGAGGCGGTCCTGAAGGTCGGCCGTCCAGCGGGCCGAGGACAGGAAAAGCAATCCCTCGGCCGCGTCCCATGATGTGCCCGCAGCGAGCAGGTCGAACATCCTGACCCCGCCGGCATCGGCAAAGTTATCATCTTCGGTGGCGATTGCGCCCCAGTTCAGGCCCGGGGCTACAGCGTCGAGGTGGGCGAATGTCACGTCACGGCTTGAAACGATCTCGTCACGCCGCACGTCCAGCCCCATGCGGCGATACTTGAGAAGCGCCGCATCACCGGTGTAACTCGCGGCGTTGGTCAGGACCCGAAGGCGCTTGCCCATGTGACGCAGCGCCACCAGGCACTCTGCCGCGCCAGGAATGGCCGTGTCGCCGACGTTCAGCACGCCGAAACTGTCGAAGAGAAAGCCGTCGAACTCTGCGGCGACATCGAGAAGACCGCGCACCTGTCGCGTGGTCCCGCGTGCCGTGATCGCGGGCAGACGTTCCCGGATCGCCTCGTAACGCGCCCAGGCGCTTGGCAGCGGCAGTGTCAGCATCGGCATCTCGGCGCCCGTTCCTGGTTCAGGCAATGTCATGCATGACGTCCTTGAGTCGCGCAAACTGGTCGCGAAGTGCGGGATAGATGTCCTTGTAGACATCAAAGAGGCGGCTATAGCGCGCTGCCTGCGCGGTTTCGGGGTCATATACCCGCCCTACCCCGCTCATGGCATCAGCAGCTTCCTGAATACTCGGGAAAAGCCCGGCACCCGCAGCAGCAAGCATCCCGGCCCCGAGACAAGTTGCCTCAGCCTCGCGGGCGATTTCCACAGGCCGTTCGAGGACGTCG
>JANPNB010000433.1:0-3133 GCA_031427275.1 Alphaproteobacteria bacterium
TGAAGCTGCATCGCAAGAACACATTGCGTGCTCATCAATCGCACCGGCGTTGATCGAGAGCTGCCCGACCCGGATTTTCCTGAGCAATCCCGACGTCCGAACCCCGCAGATCTTGAGCCTCTATGAGGCGTTTGGCCTCAACGCCGCGCAGGTGCAGATCATTGCCAATGCCACCCCCAAACGGGACTACTATTACCAGTCTGGGACCGGCAACCGGCTCTTCGAGCTGGGTCTTGGGCCTTTGGCCCTGGCAACCGTTGCAGCCTCATCGCCGGGCGATCACCAGCTGATCGATGCCTTGCTGGAGAAGTACGGTCAGGCGGGTCTCCCCGCTGCCTATTTTGCGGCTCTCGGCCATCATGATGTAGCGCGCTACTTGGGCGACCAAGCTGCGCAGGCGCTCGTGGCATGAGCGCGATTGATCACGCCGATGCACCGGCTACGACCCGGAGATCTCGGCTTGTCAGCTTCCTCGTGGCCGGGGCGTTGCAGCTTCCGTCAGTTTGGACGCAAACGGCTCGTAGCCGTCGACTGCTCCATATCGGGCTCTGCGCGCCAGGCTTTGCACTGGTCTTTGCGACGCCGCTGCATGGTCAGTCTGCGCTGATGGTGTTGGGCGGGGTGCTGTTTGCGGCGGCCGTGGGATTTCGCGCTGTGACAGAGCCGGTCTTTGCACAGGCTGACAGCGTGTGCTCGCCCTCCCCTTTCCATATTCAGTCGGAGGCGCACCCCCATGCGTAAGCTCTTGGCGAGCGCAGCCGCTGTGGCGTGTTTGATGCTGGCGACCTCTGGGCCCGCTGAGGCGCAGATGACGGTGATCGATCCCGCGGCCATCGCCCAGGCGATCAAACAGGTGAACCAGCAGCTGCAGATGATCTCGCACCTGCAGCAGCAGGTGGCAGGCCAAGCTGCGATGCTGCAAAAGCTCGGCGTCGATGTGACTGGGCCGCTGCGCCAGATCACCAGCGAGGCAACGGCGCTCTTACATACCGCCCAGGGCATCGGCTACCAGGGCCAGAACCTCGCCCAACAGTTCCAGACCCTCTATCCGAGCGATCTGAAGGGCAAGAGCTTTGCTCAGGTCCAACAATCGCTGGCTGGATGGCAGGCGGGCAGTCGTCAGACCTTGCAAGAGGCCATGGCCACCCAGAACCTGATCGTGCAGTCCCAACCGACCACGGCGAGTGCCGTCAATGCGGCGGTGACCGCCTCACAAGGTGCCGCCGGTCAGACCGCGGCGATCCAGGCTACCAATCAGCTGCTGGCCTCGCTCAGCACCCAACTCACCCAACTTCAGACCATCTTGATCACCCAGGGCCGGGCCATGGAAACCGCCCAAGCCCAGGCTCTGGCGACAAAGGCGGCCGCCGACGCCGAGCACGAGCGAGTGTTTCACAAGCCCCCGCCTGCTGCCATTGGGGTCAATGACCCTGGGCATCTGTGATGAGGCTAGTGGGTTTGTCTTTGGGGCTGATGGGGCTTGGCCTCGCGGGCTGCGGCGCGCCTGAGGCGACGCATGACCGCGCCTATTTTGTTGGTCATCCGGATGAGCGGGCGCAGGCCCTTGTCCGATGCCACAACGATCCCGGCAGGCTCAGTGCGACGCCTAATTGCCTCAACGCCTTGGCCGCAGAGTCTGAAGCTGAACACGATCGAGCGTTCCATGGTGCGCGTCCCACGACTGGCGGCGTCTCCCGTCCCGATCATCTCTAGGTCGATGGGCTTATGGCGACCGCCAGTCCTGCGGGGCTTGATCAGTTTCTCAATGACTTCAGAGCCCAAGTCGATAGCGGTTTTGGGCTGATATCAGGTGATGTGCAGGCCGTGCTGGCCACCCTGGTGGTGATCAGCATTGTCGCGACCTCCCTGCTCTGGGCCATTGATGAGAATTCAAACGTGCTGGCCTCGCTGGTGCGCAAGGTGTTGCTAGTCGGGTTCTTCGCCTGGCTGGTGACGCAGTGGCATGCCTTAAGCGTCACCGTGGTCGAGGGATTTGCCAGTCTTGGCCTCAAGGCCGGTGGCGGAGCCATGAGCTTAGGCGACTTTCTAAACTCCCCCTCCAAGATCGTCATGAAGGGGATCGAGGTCTGCGTCGGCTTGCTGGACTATATCCACAAGCTGTCTGTGGGTCCGGTGGAGTTCTTTGCGCACTTTGACGTGATCCTGATGGCGCTGATCGCCTGCATCGGCGTGCTCATTGCCTTCGTGATATTGGCCGTCGAGGTCACTGTGGTGGTGATCGAGTTTCACATTGTAACCTTGATCGCCTTTGTCACCATACCGTTTGGGGTGCTGACCCAGACCTCGTTCCTTTCCGAACGCGCCATTGGCTATGTGGCCTCGGTCGGCATCAAGCTGATGGCGCTGGCCATCGTGATCTCCATCGGCTCGAAGATCTTCGACACCTATACCGTCTCGCTGGACCCCGACATCTATGAGGATATCGGCTTGCTGCTGGGTGCCGTGGTCATGGTCATGCTGGCGCTGAAGATCCCAGCGATCGCCGGGGCTCTGATCAGCGGCGGGCCGCAGCTCAACTCAGGGAGTGCGTTGGCCGGAGCTGCTGGCGTGGCCGCCGGTGTTGCAGGCGTCGGGCTTGCTGGACGGATGGCCGGCGGAGCTATGGCCCAGGCTATGTCGGGAGGTGCGGGCAAGGTCGCAGCGGCCCGAGCCGCATCCGGGGGATTGCAAGGCGGGGGCTCGAGCCCAGCCAGTACGCCGGGGGCTTCGAGCTCAACCTCCGCCAGTCAGAGTTCGCCACGAGGTGCAGGACCGTCTGTTGCTGGCGGCGGCGAGGCGTCCTCTGCGTCGCCCGCAACCGAACCGCCAGATGACGGGCCCTCCCCTATCGTGGCTCGGGCTGAAGCCAGGCGCAGCAAGCTCGGAACTGTGGCTGGGGCCAGCGCAGGCCGCGCCGTTACCGGCAGCCAAGGCGGTAGTCCAGGCATGTCGGCCCGCCCGGCAGCTTCTAACGAGGACCCTTCGTGATGACTGAGATTAGAGTGAGCGGAGTACGGCCATGCTGAATGCCTTCAAGCGGCCGCAGGATCGCTACGGGGCTTCTGCACCTGTGGAGAGCCCCTATCTTCGCGCCGCCCAAGAGTGGGATAACCGCATCGGCTCGGCCGTGGCC
>JANPNB010000434.1:0-3364 GCA_031427275.1 Alphaproteobacteria bacterium
CGCTTTGAAAGGAGACTGGTCCGACCATCGCGAGTGCCACATCGGCGGTGACTTCCTACTCATCTATCAGCTTGCAGATGGTGGCCGTGACAAAATTGTCTTTGCGCGAGCTGGAACCCACGCTGAGTTGTTTGAATAGGCCGCTAAGTTCCGAAGGCGCTTGGATAGGCCACAGTGATGGGTAGATCAAAGGCACCATCTTCCAAGCTCAGCCCCTTGAAGGCAGGCGAGGCGGAATAGGGCGAGTTGACCTGGGCCGCAGCCTCTCGGTTAAAGCCGAAGCGAGCGTAATAGTCGGGGTGCCCCAACACCAAAATACCCTGCACGCCAAACTCGCGGGCAGTCTCCAGGCTTGCGCGCATCAGGGCACTACCGACGCCGGATTTCTGCCGGTCGTTCCTGACGGCGAGAGGTGCCAAGGCGGCGTAGAGCCTGGGGCTTTCGACCCACAGGCGACTGTAGAGAATGTGACCAACGATCTGTCCCGCTTCATCCTGCGCCACCAACTCGAAAACCACGTCGCCGTCGTCGCGCAATTGAGCGATGAGGGCGTTTTCTGTGGAGCTCCCGAATTCGGCCATGAAGGCGGGCTCGACGATCTCAGCGACCGCGGCATAGTCTGCGGGTTTGACGAGACGGATCATGGGGCAGGGCACACGGCAACGCGGCTCAACAGGGTTCGAACGATCAGGCGATGGAACGGAAGTATGGTCCCGAGGTAGGTTCGGCCCAGCAGGTTGTGCGTTCGACAAACGGTGGTCAAGGTCACGGTCTGACCATCAGCCTCAGGGGCGATCCGCACGATCACCCGAAAATCTTGATGTATGTCGTCAAAGCCGAGCAGCAAAAAATTCGCGCGACGCTCGATGACCGGGAAAATGCCGATCGTATCGCGCGATGGATCGTGGTCCGCGCCTGTCTTCAGGCCAAGCGGCCTGGCGATTATTGTGCGAAGCTTCATGAGCAGCGTGACCCATGCGGGTGATCTCGCGAATATTCGCTCAGCTGCGGAGCTGGCATCGAAGTTTTGCCCCGGCACTTTGATACGAAAAGCATCGGCGAAGTCAGCGCCCGATAGTCGGGCGACGTCCTCGGGGTCAGGCTTTGCAGAATGAACCCTGATAACGACTCTCCAGTGGTAGCTATGACGCTTGGCTATCTATTGCACTTGTCGCCGACGAAATCACTTCAAGGGCAGGCAGAGTTCCGTCAGCAGGTCTTCTGGCGCGGTTTGGCGCGGGTCGTTGAGGTTGATCTCGAACAAGGGCAAAGGGGCGCGTTGCTCCCCGCTATTGGGCAGCCAGCCAAACAACTCCTGATAGCCCTTGCCGATATGGGCATAGGGTCCCTTGTAGAGGAAGATCGCCTGCTTGCCGCCGGGGACCTCGTGGATTGTCACAGTGGCATCGGAGGTGACTTCCGGACCGACCGTCAGACCGGCAAGCGCTTCCTGTTCTGCTGGCGGCACGGTCATCATGTCGCTGAGATAGACGGCCACCCCCCAGGCTGGCGGCATAGCCACGCCTTTGGGCCCGGCCCAGGCCATGACCCGGTCAAAGGCGGTGCCGATGGTTTGGGGTGGACCCCGGTGCTTGACGGCGGCGATGCGCAGAGATGGCCGAGTTTCGACGATGACCGGCATTGAAAAGGCTCCTTTTGGTTCAAGTTTTTGGCGACGGAAGGCAGCTGGGGTAGTCTTGTAAGTAGCTCGGGTCGATCTCGGGTTTAGCGAGTGACAGGTATACGCTGTCGCACCATTCCTCACCGATAAGCCACGTTCGCGCGGCTCGGCTGGTTTCCTGGAACCCCAGACGAGATAGCAAGGTCAAGGACGCGGTGTTTCGCGGATCGACGTCAGCCATGATCGCATTCAAGGCTTCAAGGTCGCCGGCCTGGGCGCGCCTTAGACGCAAGCGGGGCGTCAGGATTTCAGATTCGGAGTTCAATCCCCAGCCACCCACTCAACATCGGCCCCTAAGGCATTGAGATTTTCCACGAATTTGGGATGGGCTCTCTGGATCGGAGCGGCGTTGAGGATCATCGATTCACCCTCAATACTGGCGGCGAGCATGAAGAGGGCAATGGCGACCCGGATGATATAGGGGCTTTCCACCGTGGCCGGCATCAGGGGTTTGCCGCCGTAGAGGATCAGCCGGTGCGGGTCGCAGAGCACAGCGTGAGCCCCGAACTTGCCGAGCTCGGAGGTCCAGCCAAGGGCCCCCTCATAGACCTTGTTCCAATACATGACCGAGCCCTCTGCCCTGACGCCAAGCGCGATGAAGATCGGCAACAGGTCGGCGGGCACATAGGGCCAGGGGGCGGCCTCCACCTTGGTCAGGATGTTGGAGGTGAATGGTTGCAGCACCTTGAGCTGGCCTTCGACATGGGCTGTCGACCATCCGTTCTGGTGGGTGACCTCGACGCCGAACTTGGCAAAGGTGCGGTCGAGCAGCGGGAACTGCTCAACCGATCCGTTGCGGATTTTAACCTGGCCGCCGGTGATAGCCCCCATGGCCAGGAAGGTGGCGATCTCATGGAAATCGTCGGCAAAGGTGAATTCCACGCCGGACAGACGCGAGACCCCCTCGACCACGATGCGGGATCCGCCGACGCCCTCAAGCTTGGCTCCCATCTTCGTCAGGAACGCACAGAATTCCTGCACGTGCGGCTCGCAGGCGGCATTGGTCAGCTGGGAGCGGCCCTTGGCGGTGGCGGCGCAGAGGATGAAGTTTTCGGTGGTGGTCACCGACGCATAGTCCAGCCAGTGGTCAGACTGGCCAAACCCGCGCGGCGTAGCGATGTTCAGGACCTCGGGGCGGCGGTCGATGGTGGCACCGAAGGCATGGAAGACCTCTATATGAGGATCAATTTCCCGGGCCCCAAGCGTGCAGCCCGTGGCGTCTTCCTCGATGCTGGCCGCCCCGAAGCGGTAGAGGAGGGGTGGGATCAACATCAAGGTCGAGCGCATGCCCAGCGGAAGGTGCGCAGCCTTTGGATCGAGGGCCGCGCCATGTTGAACTCTCAGCGTGCCGGACTCAAAGTCCATGTCCACCGACGAGCCAAGATTTCTGAAGAAATCCAAAATCTTACGCACATCTGTGATGTCTGGAACGCGGTGGAGCGTCACCAACTCATCGGTGAGCAGCGTCGCGCACAGCACAGGTAGAACTGCGTTCTTATTGGCCGAGGGCGTGAGTGTGCCCCGCAATGGCCTCCCGCCACGAACGATCAGATTGGTCATAGGGTTGGGCTCACGTGACTAGGCCCGCACACCGGGCGATGATGTCAGCTTCCCTCACTTGTGGGGGAAGTGTCACAAGAATTCCGAAGGAATTCGCGTGACGATGGGGGTGAGAGTCTGAGA
>JANPNB010000435.1:0-7153 GCA_031427275.1 Alphaproteobacteria bacterium
TTCAGGATCATGCTCCTACCATCTGATGTCCTGATCCCGATGTATGCGGCCTTCTCAGATTCCACCACAGTCGCGGTTGTCACCGCACCAGTCACTCCGCCTTCAACACCGATCCCTTCGAAGCAGTATGACTGCCCCAACTTCACTGGTGCGCGAGCACCGTTGAAGACTTCAGCGGGAAGTTCGCCATTGAATGTCGCGGGTAGCACTAGAAGTTGGCCGAAGGCGTTAGTTATGTTGAGCGCCTCCACATGTTTCAACTCCAACTTGTAGGCATCTGATACGCTCATCACACGAGGCCGATTGAAGTCAGGTTTGTTCAATCCAAATGGCATCACCAACATAGTCGGATGATCGTCCAAGCGCCTGTGAAACGTCAAATTTGTCAGAAAGACGTAGGCTTCAAAACCTTGGCTTTCATTGCTCTGCTCGAACTTGATGAGGCGACGTTCTGCAGATTTGAAGAAATTAGGCAGTTCGCTTTCCTTAAGGTCAGCAGGAAATTCAGCATTCATGTCGATGAAAATCAGCCGCTTCGCGTCCGCTGGCTTCGCGAGGGCACCAGTTATGTGGCGGATCAAATGCGAGGTAGGATTTGGGTCCGCAGACCCGTCGTTCGACGTCTTGCCTAGCAAGCCATCGACTGCCTTCATCTTGGCTTCTATCCAGTACCGCTCCCCGGTTTGCTTTGAAATCGCCGCGAACTCGCAGTGTTTTGAAGTTCGATCATCCTCGTCCTCGAGCACAAGTTCGAAACCCGCCCTGATCAAGATGTTAGCGATCAGCACCTCGTAGTAGGCACCCTGAAAGTTGCGGGGATCCCGAATGCGATTCAAGAGCTTAGCTTGGAGTTCGACATTGTGGGCTAGCAAATAGAGGCCGTAGGCTAGCGAGTAGTAGGCGGCGCTCGCTCCCGTGGGGCTCATGGTCTTCACGGCTCCGATACTATCCCTGCTTGCCTGTTGCTGTAGCCCCTTTGTCTCATACCATTGCAAGAGAGTGTGCCGTTCTCCGTAGGGCTTTCTCATTTCAGAGTTACCCCAGTCGGGGCCTAGCAACTGTTTGACGTAGTCCTCCAAGAAATCGATGAACGTTAGCCATTTATCAGATGAGTAAATCCGATTTCCAACGACTACTATCTGTTGGTCGCTCGCATTCAGGGCGATGATGGGACGACCGCTCCCTTGCTGCTGCCTGCGAATGTACTCGGATGCCTCGAGTCGGGACCGCGAAAGTGTGGTATTGGATGACCCCGATGAGTGATCCAATAGCAACCCATGGCAATGCTTGAACTTGTGCCCACTGTCGCATGGACATAGTTCGTTCCGACCAATCTTTTCCCGCGAATCCATTGGATGATTCTACCATATCCGGCTGGAAATGCAGGTCGGTTGTCTCGAAACACGCCCCGCTGCGAACCGAACAAGACTTTGCTTGCTCCATATCAGTACGGGCGCTACCGCTCGTCCCGATCCCGATCAAATTCCAGACCCCGAAGTAAAATCACCATGACCACCTTGAATCGCTGGGTTCTACGCAATCGGCCACAGGGCGACATCAAACCCGGCGACCTTGAGCTTGTCGAGGAACCCATCCGCGAACTGGAAGACGGCGAGGTCTTGGTGCGGACGCTTTATCTGTCGCTGGACCCGACCAACCGCATCTGGATGAGCGATCAGGATCAGTACATGCCACCGGTGCAGATCGGCGACACCATGCGGGGTGGGTCGCTGGGCGTTGTTGCGCAGTCGCGGTCGGACCGGTTCAAGCAGGGTGATGTGGTCAATACCGGCCTGGGCGGCTGGTCGACCCATGTGATCGCCAATGGGGCGTTTCTAATGCCCGCGCCCACGCTGCCCGGCGTACCGTTGACCGCCTATATGAGCGTGCTGGGGGCGACGGGTCTGACGGCCTGGTTTGGGCTCTGCGAGATCGGCAAGCCGCAGCCGGGCGAGACGGTGGTGGTGTCTGCTGCAGCTGGAGCGGTGGGTTCCATCGTCGGCCAGATCGCCAAGCTGAAGGGCTGTCGAGTGATCGGCATCGCTGGCGGCAAGGCCAAGTGCGACTGGCTGACCGGCGAACTCGGGTTCGACGGGGCCATCGACTATAAGAACGAAGACGTTGGCGCAGCCCTGGACCGGCTGTGCCCGAACGGCATCGATGTTAATTTCGAGAATGTCGGCGGCGACATCATGGACGCCGTGGTCAGCCGGATGAACAATTTCGGCCGCATGCCGCTTTGCGGGATGATCTCGACCTATAACGACGATGACCGCCCCTTAGGGCCAACGGATTTCTCCCGGGTGCTTATGCATCGCCTGACCATTCGCGGCTTCATCATCACCGACTTCCTGCCCCGCGCTGGCGAGGCGATGGCCGAGCTGATCCCCTGGGTGATGGAGGGCAAGCTGAAATGGAAGGTGCATGTGGACCAAGGCCTGGACGGGGCCATGACCTCATTGCAACGCCTTTTCACCGGCGACCATGACGGCAAGCTGTTGATCCAGGTTTCGCCGGAGCCCTAATTTCTGCACAAGCGAGCAGCGTGTCCCTACAACCCGTCGAACAGCGCCGTGGACACGTAGCGTTCGGCGAAGCTGGGGATGATGGTGACGATTAGTTTGCCCTTCATCTCGTCGCGGGAGGCTAGGTCGAAGGCGGCGACAAGGGCTGCGCCGGAGGAGATGCCGACCGGGATGCCTTCCTCGGCGGCGACGCGCCTCGCCATCGCAAAGCTGTCGTCATTGGAGACCTGGATGATCTCATCAATGACACTGCGGTCGAGAATGGAGGGCACGAAGCCCGCGCCAATGCCCTGGATCTTATGCGGGCCAGCCGCACCGCCAGAGAGGACGTGGGAGGCTTCGGGTTCGACGGCGATCATCTTCAGGCCGGGCTTACGAGGTTTCAGCACCTGACCGATGCCGGTGATGGTGCCGCCGGTGCCGACGCCGGAAACCACGGCGTCGACGCGGCCCTGCGTATCATTCCAGATTTCCTCAGCGGTGGAGACCCGGTGGATCAACGGGTTGGCGGGGTTGTCAAACTGTTGCGGTAGGACGGCACCAGGGATGGCCTCGACCAGTTCCTTGGCGCGGGCCACGGCCCCGGCCATGCCGCGCTCGGCGGGGGTGAGTTCGAGCTTGGCGCCTAAGATCAGCAGCATCTTGCGCCGCTCGATCGACATGCTCTCGGGCATGCAGAGAATGAGTTTGTAGCCCTTGGCTGCGGCCACGAAGGCCAGCGCAATGCCGGTATTGCCGCTGGTGGGCTCAACGATAGTGGAGCCGGGCTTGAGGATACCTTGGGCTTCCAAGCTCTCGATCAGCGAGACGCCGATCCGATCTTTTACAGAGCCAATCGGGTTGAAGAATTCCAGCTTGGCCAATACCTCGCCCTTGGGCTTTAGCGCCTTGGTGAGGTTGGGCAGGCCGACCAATGGGGTGTCGCCGATAGTATCCAGGATCGAGGCGAAGATCTTGCCGCGTCCGGAACGCTTGTAGCGGGCGGCATCATAGGGGGCGGTGGCCATGGGGAGGGGTCCTAAAGCTCAGGGTTTCGCCGCTGAACTTAGGCCTCTCGCCAGGATTTGGAAGCCAGCTTGTGGGGGTGTGTCGTGAGGTTTTCTGGCGGTTCTGAGAGACCCCTCATCCGACCTTGCTCCGCAAGGCCACCTTCTCCCGCAGGGGGAGAAGGGTCAGAGGGCGGCAGAGCGCGAACTAAAAACAGAGAACTTGCCTTGTGCGGTTCCTTCTCCCCCTGCGGGAGAAGGTGGCGCGCGAAGGCGCGTCGGATGAGGGGTCGCGACCCGCTTGATGGGCTTCCGGCAAGAGGTTTTCTCAAGGTCGCCCTTGACCCGAGACCCTCAAAGGGACGGTAATTCGATCAAGACTTGAAAACAAAGACTCAGGGAGGCCGAGATGGCCCAAGCACAAGCTCATCCGTTTGATCTGGTGATCCGCAATGGCACGGTCATTGATGGCACCGGCGCTGCCGCATTCTCCGCCGACGTTGCGATCAAGGACGGGCGGATCGCCCAGGTCGGGGCGGTGGCCGGGCGCGGAGCTGAAGAGATCGACGCGGCGGGTCAGCTGGTGACGCCGGGCTTCGTCGACGTCCACACCCATTATGACGGTCAGGCGACCTGGGATCAGCGGATGCAGCCTTCGTCCTGGCACGGGGTAACCACGGTGGTGATGGGCAATTGCGGGGTCGGCTTTGCGCCCTGCAAGCCGGAGGATCACGACCGGCTGATCCAGCTGATGGAGGGGGTGGAGGATATTCCCTTCCCCGTGCTGACTGAAGGTCTGCCCTGGAACTGGGAGAGTTATCCGGAATACCTAGACTCTCTGGCGTCCCGGCAGTTTGACGTCGATATCGCCAGCCAGCTGCCGCATGCGGCCCTGAGGGTCTATGTGATGGGCCAACGCGGGGTCGACCGCGAACCGGCGACGGAGGCTGATATTGCCGCCATGGCAGCCATCGCCAAGCGGGCAATGGAGGCCGGGGCCATCGGCTTTGGCACCTCACGCACGCTCAATCACCGCTCGTCAGACGGATCGCCGATCGCTACGCTGACGGCGGGTGAGGATGAGCTGACCGGCATCGCCATGGGTATGGCCGCGGCAGGCAAGGGCGTGCTGCAGTTCGTCTCCGACTTCACCGGCGGGGCCGAGGAGTTCGCCATGATGGCGCGGATCGTCGAGAAGTCTGGTCGGCCGCTGTCGTTCAGCATGGTGCAGAGCCCGCGCGCCCCGCAGAGCTATAAGGTGATGTTGGACTGGCTAAGCGAGGCTGCTGCTGCTGGTCTGCCGATGAAGGGTCAAGCCGCAACCCGACCGGTGGGCGTGCTGTTTGGCCTGGAACTGACGCTTAATCCCTTTAGCCAACACCCACTCTATCGCGAGATCGCCAGCCAGCCCCTGGCCGAGCGCGTGGCGCGCTTTGGCGACCCAGAGTTCCGCGCCCTGTTGCTGGAAGAACCCGACAGCACCAAGGCGAGTTTCGCAGGCACGCAGCCGCGCAATTGGGGCCAGATGTATCTGATGGGCACGCAGCCCGACTATGAGCCCACTGCCGATATGACCGTTGCGGCCATTGCCGCTGCGCGCGGTCTGCCCCCGGCGCAGGTCGCCCTGGACCATATGTTAGAGAACGGTGGGCGCGGCATGCTCTATCTGCCGTTCCTCAACTACGCGACCGGCAATCTCGACCATGTGCATGAGATGCTGCATCATTCGCAGGTGGTGCCGGGCCTGTCGGACGGCGGTGCCCATGTGGGCATGATCTGCGACGGCAGCTTCCCGACCACCAACATTGTCCACTGGACGCGCGACCGCACGCGAGGGGCCAAGGTCAGCATCGAGCGGATGGTGGCGGCCCAGTGCCGCGACACCGCCGAGCTGGTGGGCCTCTATGACCGGGGCGTGGTGGCGGTGGGTTACCGCGCTGACCTGAACGTCATCGACTATGATCGCCTGACGCTGCGGGCGCCGGAGGTGGTCTATGACCTGCCAGCCGGTGGACGGCGGCTGATCCAGCGGGCCGATGGCTATACGGCCACCATCCTGGCAGGCCAGATCACTTACCGCGACGGCCAGCCGACCGGGGCCTTGCCGGGACGATTGTTGCGCGGTGCCCAGGCCGCACCCGTCGCCATGGCCGCAGAATAGGAGTGAGCGTTATGACCCCGCAAGTTCTCGAAACCGCCTGCGAATGGGCCGCCGCCGATGTGGCCGATCCGGCGACATGGACCGAGCATCTGTCGAAGGCCGAGGTGGAGGAGTTGGAGGCCGCCGTGGCCCATGCCTTTTCGGTGTCCGACGACTTTCTGGCCATCGGCAAGGTGGAGTTTCCGCTGCCGACCTTGAGCGTGCGGTTGAAGGCGATTGAGACGACCTTGATGGAGGGTCGGGGCTTTGTGCGGCTGCGCGGCCTGCCGCGGGACCGGTGGTCGAACGACGAGATGAGCATGGCCTATTGGGGCATCGGCGCGCATTTGGGCAGGCCATGGCCGCAGAACGCCAAGGGCCATGTGCTGGGCGACGTGACCGATCACGGCAAGGCCCTGGGCGACCCGACCTCGCGGGGCAACGAGGTGGGCCTGGTGGGCCTGGATTTCCACTGTGACGGCTCAGACCTGGTGGGGTTGATGTGCCTGCAGACCGGGATTTCGGGTGGGCTGTCGGCGGTGTGTAATTCCGTGGCCCTGCACAACCGGCTGGTGCGCGAGCGACCTGATCTGGCCGCCGAACTCTATAAGCCGCAACCCTTCGATTATCGAGGTGAACAGGCACCGGGTAAGCCGGGTTGGTATCTGATGCCGGTGTTTACGGCGCATGCCGGACGGATATTCATCCGCCTGATCCGGCCCTACATCCTGGCGTCGCAGCGGCACCCCGATGCGCCAAGATTGACGCCCCTGGCCATCGAGGCGCTGACCTGGATGCAGGATCAGGCCGAGGGCGGTGCCTATTCCGTGATCATGGATTTTCAGCCCGGCGACATGCAGTTCATCAACAATTACCACGTGCTGCATGGGCGGACCGCCTATGAGGACGATCGCGCAACGGGAAAGGTGCGGCACTTGAAGCGCCTATGGCTGGAGACCGAAGTGCTGACGGAACGACCACCAACCTTCACCAACCGGCTGGGAACTCACTGGGGCCAGAAGAAGGTGATCAGCCGGATGGATGCGGTGGGGTAGGCGAAAGGGCGTCCTCAGTTCTTGACGCCTCGCTCATCCAACCACTGCTCAAGCACCGCATTGATCCGAGTCTGCCAACCGGCTCCCTGGGCGCGGAAGCCTGCGATCACGCGGGGGGATAATCTCAGGTTCACGGCCTGTTTGGGGTTGGCCGACTTCGGGCGACCGCGTGGCACGGGGCGGCCTGCCTCGTGAAGCTGCGCTTTAGCGAACCACTCGTCGGTTAGCTCTGGGATTTCGGCATAGTCGGCGGGGCCGAGCACATGGGCATCGACCTTATCCAAGTCGGTCGCGGAAACGCGCTTGCTCTCGGTCATTGGCTTTCCTCATTGAAATGACGTGGCGGCCTCCGCCGCGCGCCGTCCAGACTACAACCACCTTGCGCCCCGTCAGATGACCAACGGTGATCCAGCGCACCTCACCATAGTCGGCACGCTCATCGCGCCA
>JANPNB010000436.1:0-2935 GCA_031427275.1 Alphaproteobacteria bacterium
TGGATCGGCGATACTTGGACATCTGCACGCCCGGCCAACCCGATGCTTCGGTTGGTGAGCAACCCTGGCTCGACTTCTCATCGGGCTATGTGCAGCGGGGCATGAAGGAATTCCCCAAGCAGGGGGCCGTGAAGCCGTGGAAGCTCTACCAAAACTATGCGCTCGACATGATGAGCCTGCGGTTCGGCAAGATTGAAGATGGGATCATGGTATTTTCCCGCGCCACGGCCGATTCACCTGCTAAGGCGGCCTAGCCTTCGCACAATGCGAGCGCCACACTAGCTCGGACGGGGCCGATACGCTCCCGAAAGGGGACCGCGCCATGACCGCTATCCGGAAACTGCTGATCGCCAATCGCGGGGAGATCGCCATTCGGGTGGCGCGTGCCGCTGCCGATCTTGGTATCATAAGTGTCGGGATTTATTCGCAGGACGACGCGACATCTCTGCACCGACGGTTGGTCGATGAGGCTGTCGCGCTTACCGGAGTAGGACCGCGAGCATATCTCGATATCACAGGTGTGATTGAGGCGGCCCAAAGCGCAGGCTGCGATGGCGTCCATCCCGGCTATGGTTTTCTTTCTGAAAACCCGACTTTTGCGCGCGCCTGCATTGACGCCGGTCTGACCTTTGTCGGTCCTGGCCCAGAGACCCTGGAACTGTTCGGTGACAAGGCTCGCGCCCGTGATCTGGCGGCTAGCTTAGGTGTGCCGCTGGCCCCGGCAACGCCGGGCAACGTCAGTCTGGATGAGGTTCGCGCCTTCCAAATCCAACTCGCGGCCGATCTGATGATTAAGGCGGTGGCTGGCGGTGGTGGACGCGGCATGCGCCGGGTTGCCGTGGGTGAAGATCCCGCACAGGCTTACGAACTCTGTGCCCGCGAAGCGGAGTTGGCTTTTGGCGACGCCCGCCTGTTTGCTGAACGGTACATTGCCCAGGCCCGTCACATTGAGGTGCAGGTGCTGGGTGACGGCATTCATGCGGTGGCAATCCATGATCGTGAGTGCTCGCTCCAGCGTCGCCATCAGAAGATCATTGAGATCGCGCCGGCCCGAACCTCAAACCCGCGGTGCGTGAACATCTCGCCAAGGCGGCGCTGGCTATGGCGCATGCGGCTAAGGTCAGCGGGCTGGTCACCTTCGAGTTTCTGCTGGACGCGGCCGATGGCCAGACCCTGACCTTTATCGAGGCCAATCCACGACTGCAGGTCGAGCACACGGTGACCGAGGCGGTGACTGGCCTGGATCTCGTCCAACTTCAACTCCGCGTGGCCGGTGGGGAGAGGCTTGCTGACATCGGTCTCGACATTGCACCGCCGCCCGTCGGCCACGCGATCGAGCTGCGAGTCAATCTGGAAACCCTGGGCGCCGATGGCACGCTTTCCAGCGGGGCAGGCGAAGTTCTCAGTCGCTATGAACCACCGACCGGGCCAGGCGTGCGGGTCGACGGCTACGGCTATGGAGGTTACCGCACCAATCCGAGCTTCGACTCATTGATTGCCAAGCTGATCGTTCACAATCGGTCGTCCGACTTTGGCCATGCAGTCGCCCAGGCGGCGCGCTCGGTTGCAGAGTTTCGTATCACGGGTCCCGTCTCAAACCTCCCGCTGCTTCGAGCCTTATTGGAACGCCCAGAGGTGATAGCCTCCGGTGCGACGACGAATTTCGTCGAGGCTAATCTGCCAGCATTGGTGTCGCGTGCAGACGCTTTGGCATCAGCTGAGATTGAGTCACAGCCAACTCTTGAACCAAGTCCCCACCGCTCTATCGAAGCCGGGCCAACGGGAACCGAGCCGAGCGTGGCCCCCATGCGGGCTACGCTCGTAAGTTTTGAGGTCAGGCTGGGCGATCTGGTGGGTGCAGGTCAAGCTCTCGCCGTCCTGGAAGCCATGAAGATGCAGCATGTTGTCGTTGCGGCTACCGCTGGCACAGTCGCACGGCTGGTCGGGGCTGTCGGCGATGTGGTCGATGAAGGCACCCCATTGGTCTACATCTTGCCGGGAGACCAAGGTATTGAAGTCACCCATTCGGCAGAAATTGACCTCGCCCTGATCCGTCCAGACTTGGCAGGCGTCTTGGTGCGGACGGCCATGACGCTAGATGCAGCGCGCCCCGACGCTCTCGCTCGCCGTCGCAAGACCGGACAGCGCACCGCACGAGAAAACCTGGGCGATCTTTTTGATCCGGGAAGCTTCAACGAATTCGGTGGTCTAGCCATCGCAGCCCAGAAAAGACGGCGCACAATTGAGGACTTGAGGACCAACACGCCGGCCGACGGAATCATTACAGGGGTCGGCGAGGTGAATGGTGCACTATTTGACGAAGACAAGTCGCGCTGCGTTGCTCTCGCCTACGACTTTACAGTTCTGGCAGGAACCCAGGGTTATTTCAGTCACAAGAAGACGGACCGTATTCTCGAGTTTGCTGAGCATTGGCGCGCGCCGGTGGTTTGGTTTACCGAGGGCGGCGGCGGCCGACCGGGTGATGTTGATGTGTCTACCGGAGCTTCGTCCCTGGATACGACCAGTTTCACCACTTTTGCCCGCATGTCCGGGATTGCGCCAAGGATCGCGGTGAACTCCGGTCGTTGTTTCGCCGGAAACGCCGTGTTCTTCGGGTGTGCAGACATCACCGTTGCTACCCGATACTCCAATATCGGACTTGGCGGGCCAGCTATGGTTGAAGGCGGCGGGCTCGGCATCTTTTCGCCCGACGACATCGGCCCCTCGGAGGTTCAGTGGAAGAACGGCGTCCTTGATCTCCTGGTCGATGATGAGGTCGCCGCCGTCGCTGCGACGAAACAGCTGCTCTCTATATTTCAGGGGTCGCTTAACGTGTGGACTTGCCCTGATCAGCGCAAGCTTCGTCATCTCGTCCCGGAGAACCGCGTTCGCGTTTACGACGTCCAAGCCCCAATATATGGATGACGCTGGCAAC
>JANPNB010000437.1:0-12939 GCA_031427275.1 Alphaproteobacteria bacterium
AGGAGCTGTGGGTGGGTGTCGTGTCGATCTTGCTCATTGTCACGATGGCACTGGCAGGGTTGGTTATGGCGATCCCTGCGGCACTGTTGACAGCCATTGTTGCCGCAATAACCGGCGGTCCAAGTTCATGGGCCGCCGGCCTAATGGTTTTCCTGCTGCTTTTCGCGGTGTTGGGACTGACGGTCTGGGTTTGGGTGCGACTGAGCATGGCTCCCCTGGCAAGCTTTGCAGAGCGGCGCCTTCGGTTGTTTGAGTCATTTTTAATGACCAAGGGTTTGGGTTGGCAAATCTTTGGAGTCTCGGCTTCGCTAATTGGCATATTATTGGCTGGCCAGTTTTTGGTCTTCACCCTGTTGGGGGCCGGTGGGGGGAGCGCGCTAACCAACAATCTAGAAGCCATTAAGGCATTTTTCGACCAACCACCGAACGACTGGATGGCCCGCGCAGCACCCTGGGTCGCGCTATTGATCGGCCTCTACACAGTAGTCACGGGCGTTGCCATGACCATTATGACGGCCCCTTTCGCAACCATCTATCGCGAGCTGGCAGGCCCAGCGGCGCGTGAGGTTAACCAAGCTTAGATTTCTCCGCTCAGCACGCGCGCGAAAAGCGCAGGGTCCACATTGCCGCCAGAGAGTACAATTGCCACAGCACCGCCGGGTTTGGTGTAGCGCACCTTATTGGCCAGCAAGGCCGCCAGCCCCGCCGCCCCGCCAGGCTCAACCACTAGCTTGAGCACTGAGAACGCATATCGCATCGCCTCGGTGACCTCATGGTCGGTGACCACAGCGACGTCGGCGACGGTCTTCTGCAGGATCGGAAAGGTGATTTCACCGGGGGCTGGCGACTCTAACGCATCACACAGAGAGCGTGTCGTGGGTTTGAACACCTGACGGGACCCCGCTTGAAGCGAAGCCAGCAGATCGTCGAAGCCCGCAGGCTCAGCACCGATCATAGCTGTCGATGGTGATAGAGCCTTGATAGCCAGCGAGGTACCGGCCAGCAAACCCCCACCGCTAGCTGGCGTTACAACCGCATCGAGTAGTGCGCCCATCGCGTGAGCCTGATGATATAGCTCCAGCCCCACAGTGCCTTGGCCCGCAATGATATGGGGATCGTCAAACGCAGGCACGACGACGCAACCACGCTCAGCAGCAACCGCGTTGGCAATGGCCTCCCGGCTCTGGGTCAATCGATCATAAAGTTGGATTTCTGCGCCATAGCCCCGCGTGGCTTCGACTTTCACGACCGGAGCATCAGACGGCATGACGATCAGGGCGGGCATGCCCAACAGTCGAGCCGCCAGGGCAACACCCTGGGCGTGGTTGCCAGACGAGAAGGCCACGACACCACGTTTTCGCTCGTCGGAGGATAGCTGCACCAGCCGGTTATAGGCTCCGCGAAACTTGAAGGCTCCGACCCGCTGCAGGGTCTCCAGTTTCAACAGAACACGGAACCCCATGCGATCGCTCAGAGTCAGACTTTCAATCACGGGAGTCTTGATCGCATGTCCGTCCAGGCGTCTCGCGGCGGCCTCGACGTCTGCAAAGGTGACGCTCATTTTGCAAAGACCATAGCGTCATCGTCAAAGGCCTTGAACTCCAAGGCATTGCCGGATGGGTCCTTGAAGAACAGGGTGGACTGTTCACCCGGCTCACCGACGAACCTGGTCTGCGGTTCAATGATGAAAGCCACGCCTGCCTGCTGAAGTTTGGCCGCCAAAGACTGCCAGTCGACTGTTGAAAGGATGACGCCGAAGTGCCGAACCGGCACTTGCTCTCCGTCGACCCCGTTCGTCGTTGCCGCAGTCTCCTGGGGCGCAAGATGGGCTACGATCTGGTGACCAAAGAAGTCGAAGTCTATCCACTCTCGGCTTGATCTCCCCTCCGGGCATCCCAAAAGGCCGCCATAGAAGGCTCGGGCATCTGCAAGGTTCGTAACCGGGAAAGCCAGATGAAAACGCGGACGGGTCATGATCGCCCCTTAGCGCGGAAACGTTCGACCCCCAAATGGGAAACCGCTTGACGAGTCGCGCGCCGCGCGGTCTATCCCCGACGACCACGTGCGAGGTGCCCAAGCGGCCCGGCGGGGTCCCAAAATCGATCAAGTCCACCCGCCGAGTGCCTGTCGAAGGGCGTGGTTGGACCCGCGCGGCAGGCGGAGGGGTCGTATCCCATGGGCAATGTGACAGTCATCGGTGGCCAATGGGGCGACGAGGGCAAGGGCAAGGTCATCGATTGGCTGGCTGACCGTGCCGACGTGGTCGTCCGCTTCCAAGGCGGCAACAACGCAGGGCATACGATTGTTGTCGGTAACTCGACCTACAAGCTCAGCCTGCTGCCCTCGGGCGTGGTGCAGGGCAAACTATCGATCATCGGTAATGGGGTCGTTGTCGATCCCTGGTCCTTGCTGGACGAAATCGAGCGGGCCAAGGCTCAAGGCTTACGGATAGACCCCGATATCTTGGTCCTGGCAGATAATGCCACCCTGATCCTGCCACTGCACAGGGACCTGGATCAGGCGCGTGAGGCGCGCGCCGGTGCCGGTAAGATCGGCACAACCGGGCGCGGCATTGGTCCGGCCTATGAGGACAAGGTTGGCCGTAGGGCGATCCGCTTCGCCGACCTGGCCGACCGCGAGGCCCTCGACATCAAAATTGAACGCCTCCTGGCCCACCACGCGGCTCTGCGCGCGGGCCTGGGATTGCCGGAGATTTTGCCCGAGCAGATCATGGCGCAGTTATTGGAAATCGCGCCCAAGGTCGCGCCCTACGTGAAGCCCGCTTGGCGTATCTTGGGGCAAGCCATTGCTGACGGTCGGAGGGTTCTGTTCGAAGGCGCCCAGGCAACCCTGTTGGATGTCGATCACGGCACCTACCCCTATGTCACCTCGTCGAACACGGTTGCAGGTCAAGCTGCAGCCGGGGCCGGTGTCGGCCCTCAAGCAGGCGGCTATGTGTTGGGGATTGTCAAAGCCTACACCACTCGGGTCGGTGAAGGCCCCTTCCCGACCGAGCTCCATGATGAAATCGGACGCCTATTAGGTGAACGGGGTCACGAGTTTGGCACCGTGACTGGTCGGCCGCGACGCTGTGGGTGGTTTGATGCGGCCCTGGTGCGGCAATCGGTCATGGTCGGCGGAATTCAGGGGATCGTCCTGACCAAACTCGATATTCTGGATGGCTTCAAAACGCTGAAAATCTGCACCGGATATCGTCTGCGCGGCGGGCAAGTGGATTATCTGCCCGCCGGTTTGCGCGATCAAGCCGCTCTCGAGCCGATCTATGAGGAGGTTGAAGGCTGGAGCGAGAGTACGGCCGGAGTTCGAGTTTGGGAGGATCTTCCCCTCAATGCAAAGGCCTATGTTCGACGGATCGAAACCCTGATTGGTGCCCCCGCAGCCATGGTCTCCACAAGCCCGCAACGTGAGGACACGATCATGATCCGCGACCCGTTCCAAGACGATTAAACCAGACACCACCCGCGGTGCTTTGGGGCTGGGACGCTGTGGCCCACGCGGGCTGAGCCCCATTTTATTTATGGTTAATCAGGCATTAACGCAGCTGCGCTAAGGATCGGGGATGCTGCGTGTGCCTGTCCTTGTTTTGTGCATTCTGGCCCTGGCAGATCCGGCGGCAGCCCAACAGTCTAGCCGACCCAAACCCCCAGCCAACCTGCGCGGACCCGTCGCGACGACGCCGGTGCGCCGCAGTCCGATCGCACCACCCCCGGCGCTTGATGCCCTGGGTGCGCAAAGCCTTTTTCTGCCGGCACCGATTGCCAGTGCCCCGGTGGGCGGAGCCCCCCAGCAGTGTCGCTTGTCCTGTGCCCAGACCTACTACTTCTGCTTGGCTGGGGATTATCCCGACCAGTGTTCGGCGAGCTGGGGGCAATGTCGATCTGGCTGCGACGCCCCGACCCTGACGACCAGCTACTAGATCGGCCCACGGTCCAAGTGAGACAGCACTTGGCGAATAGGCCCTCGCGCCTCTAGAGCCCGTTCCCTTCAGACGGTACCGTCTGAAGGGAGAAACTGGGCTCAAATTCAAAGAGGTAGAGCATGTTTAGATCCGATAACCAGTTACCACTTATCGGAACATGCTCTAGTATGACGCCTGTCACTTTTCTCGCGCCCAGGCCTCTATTATGTCCCAAATTGCATATCTAACGGTCGGCAAACGCGAACAAACCAAGGTCCAGAATCGCCAGGCGATCCTGGATGCTGGGCGCAAGGTATTTGGCGAGTTGGGCTATGAGAATGCCACGGTGCGCGACATTATCCGGCGCACCGGTTTGGCGGCCGGAACCTTCTACAACTACTACAAGTCCAAAGAAGAAGTCGCTGCCGCCCTGTCGGACGATGGAGCCCGGCGTTTCGCACCGATCCTAAAAGCCCAGCGCGCCAAGGCCACGGACTGGGAAAGTTTCGTTCATGCCGCTTTTGCAGCCTATTTCGACTTTTTGGCAGAGGAGCACCAAACTTGGCTGGCCGCGCGCCCTGCCAATGAGCCCCATATCCGAACCTATGGCGAGACCCCCGAAATGGCCGCCGTATTCGCCGAGGTTCGCAGTTCCATCGTTGAGCAATTGGACCAGGCCAGCCCAGTGCATGCTGATCCAGACTACTTGGCTGCGGCTTGTATCGGCGTAGCCCAAGAGGTGGGCGACCAGATGCTGGCGCGCCGCCCATTTGATACCAAAGGCGCTACAGACTTTGCGGTGGCTATGATCTTAGGCGGTCTTCGCGGCCTGAAGGGCAACTGAGCAGCATGGCTCGGCTTTCCACCCAAAGGTTCGTTGTTAGAGTCCTGCTGTCGCTCCCGACGCCAATCCTGCGGATCATGTCGGGCGGCGGGGTCATCTATAAGGGCGGTCGAACCCTGGATCCACGGCTGCAGTTGCTGACAGCGCAAGCCGCGAAATCACCAGGAATGGAGAACCTGACGCCAGAAGAGGCCCGCAAAGCGAGCGCCGCTGGTTTGGCGGCGCTCACAGCCAGTTTGGCGGCGGGCGTGCGGGCAGAGCCCCTGACGGTCCCTGGGGCGGAGGGTGAAATCGCAGCCCGCGTCTATCGCCCTGATATCCAAGATTCGACAGCGCCGATATTGGTTTACGCGCACATGGGCGGGGGTGTGATTGGCGACCTCGACACCTGCGAGGCGTTCTGCAGCCTCTTGGCCAAGACCGTTGGTTGCCCCGTGATATCGGTGGATTACCGCTTAGCCCCAGAGCATCGGTTTCCGGCTGGCCTCGACGATGTCTTAGCAACCTATCGCTGGGCACGGGAACATGCGGTGCGCTTTGGCGCTCAGCCCGGAAAGGCTGCCATCGGTGGTGACTCAATGGGCGGACACTTTGCGGCGATCATCGCTCAGGACTTACGGCGGGCCGGTGAGCCCCAGCCAGAGTATCAATTGCTGATCTATCCTTGTGTTGATGTGGCCAGCGAGACCCCGTCCATGTCCACCTATGCGCAGGCCTTTCCGCTCAGTCGTGCGACGATGGATTGGTTCATGGGCCACTATATGGGACCCCAGGATGACCCGGCGAACCTGCGACTTTCGCCAATGCGCGCGCCAGATTTGACTGGCTTGGCACCTGCGATCATCGCCACAGCCGGCTTTGATCCCTTGGTCGATCAGGGCGAAACCTATGCCAAGGCGCTGAAGGCCGCTGGGGTTCGGATCGAATATCGCCGCTATGACAGCTTGGCCCACGGCTTCACGGCCTTCACGGGTGCCATCCCTGCAGCGGACGCCGCATGCCGACAGATTGCCGAGTTGGTGCGAGACTCTCTCAAAGAACGGACGACCTGATGCGTGCCTTGGTGGTCGAAAAGCTGGCGGCCGAATATGCCGGGTGTGTGGTCAAGGATATCCCCACACCAGACCCTAAGCCGGGCGAAGTGCTGATCCGGGTCTTGGCCAGCGCCGTCAATTTTCCTGACTTGATGCAGACGAGAGGCGAGCACCAGCACAAGCCCCAGGTGCCGTTCACGCCGGGCATGGAGCTGGCCGGTGAGATCGTTGGGCTCGGCGAAGGCGTTCATGACTGGAAGATCGGCGACGCGGTGGCCGGTGGCTCACGCACTGGCGGCATGGCCGAGTATGCGGTTAGCCCGGCAGCGGCCTTGCATCGCAAGCCGCCGTCCCTCAGCTTCAGCCAAGCGGCAGGCTATCAGGTGGCCTATCTCACCGCCTATGTGGCCCTGGTCCGCCGCGCTCAGGTCGAGCCCGGCCAATGGGTCTTGGTGCACGGGGCCGCCGGTGGCGTCGGCCTAGCCTGCGTGGATTTGGCTCTAAAGTTGGGCTGCAAGGTTATCGCCGCTTCGGCCAGCGACGACAAGCTGGCCATCATCGCCCGCGACTATGCCCCTGACGCCACCGTCAATGTCACCCACGGCTTCAAGGACCGCGTGAAGGAGATCACCGGCGGTAAGGGCGCAGACGTGATCTACGACCCCGTGGGCGGCGATATCTTCGATGAGAGCGTCCGCTGCATCGCCTTCAATGGCGCGATCCTTTCGATTGGGTTCACCTCCGGGCGTTTGCCGGTGCTGCCGGTCAACTATGCCTTGATCAAGGGCTTCTCGGTGATGGGTGTGCGGGCCGGCGAGTATGGCCGCCAGCTCCCGGAAAAGGGCCGCGAGAATAATGTAGCGATCTGGCAAATGGCCGCCGACGGCTTGATGAACCCCCGCGTGCACGAGGAGTATCCTCTCGCCGACTGGCAACCCGCTTTCGACACGCTGGCCAACCGCACCGTAGTGGGCAAGACGGTGGTGAGGCCGGACCTATGACCATCGAACACGAAGACCAACTCGAACATCTGCGCATGGTTGGTCGCCTCGTCGCCCGCACGCTTACGGCTATGGGTGAGACTCTTGAGCCCGGCATGACCACTAAGGAGCTCGACGACCTGGGTCGCGCCCTGCTGGAGCGCGAAGGCGCGCGCTCCGCCCCAGAGGTCACCTATAACTTCCCTGGTGCCACCTGCATCTCCATCGGCCCCGACTGCGCCCACGGCATCCCTGATGACACCAAGATCAAGGCCGGGGACCTGATAAACATCGATGTCTCTGCGGAGCTGAACGGCTTCTTCGGCGACACCGGGGCCAGTTTTGCCGTGCCGCCCACTAGTGCCAAGATTGAGCGCCTGTGCCGCGACGGTCGCCGCGCCATGTGGACGGGTATCCGTGCCGTGAAGGCCGGGGGTCGCCTCAATGAGATCGGCCGGTCGATCGAAGGTTTCGCCAAGAAGAACGGCTATAGCTTGATCCGCAACTTGGCCAGTCACGGGGTCGGCTATTCGCTACATGATGAGCCCGGCGAAATCCCCACCTGGCACGACCCCACTGACCGCCGCACCATTCCAGAAGGCTTGGTTTTCACCATCGAGCCCTTCCTATCGCTCGGCGGAGACTGGGTCGAAGAATTGGGAGACGGTTGGACCCTGCGCCCGCCAAACGGCCAACCAACTGTGCAATACGAACACACCCTGGTGGCCACCTCGCGTGGTCCGGTGGTGCTAACGCTCGCTTAGCATTGACATCGCTCTGCCCATCCCCTATCCACCGCCGCTCGATTTCGACCCGGAGCTAATCTCGTGAAACGCACCTTTCAGCCCTCCCGTCTCGTGCGCGCACGCCGGCACGGCTGGCGTTCGCGTATGGCCACCAAGAACGGCCAAAAGGTTATTGCCCGTCGGCGCGCCAAGGGCCGTAAGCGCCTGACCGCCTAAGCGACAGGTCATTTGGGGCATCCGAATGCCGGAGCCCGAATTCCCCATATCCAGGATAAGGATCAGGCCTGATTTTCTGGCCGCAGCTAAGGCTGATTCTTGCGCACGCGGCGCCATTGTCTTGCAGTCACGCCACCGCGCCGACGATGATGCCCAAGTCAGGGTCGGCTTCACAGCCACCAAGAAAGTCGGCAATTCAGTGATCCGCAATCGCGCCAAGCGCCGCATGCGTGAGGCGGCACGCGCCTTGATCCCCCTGTTCGCGACGCCAGGTCATGACTATGTTCTGATCGCTCGAGGCGGCGCACCCACGCGGCCCTGGGACCGATTGCTTGACGACGTCAAAAGCGCGCTGTTAAGCCTGCGACCCGATCGGCAAGACAGTAAAGACAGTTCCTCCCGCGCGCCCGTCGGCGCTTCCATTTCCCCCAAAGTTTGAGCGCGCGCGCAATGCCCGACAATTCAAATCGCAACACGATCATCTTCGCTGTTTGCGCCATGCTGCTGCTCTTAGCCTACCAGTTCCTGGTCATGGGCCCCCAAACCCAACGCCGACAAGCCGAGCTCAAGGCTCGGGAAACTGCTGGTGCCAAGACTCCAGGGATTCTAGCTCCCGGCGTGAACCCCAAGCCGGTCTTTGTGACCCGCGGTACCGCGATCGCGGCGAGCCCTCGGGCTCAGATCAATACACCCGCGCTGCAAGGTTCTATCGCGCTCAAGGGCGCGCGGATCGATGACTTGGTATTGAAGACCTATCGCCAGACAGTTGATCCGAAATCCCCACCCGTCGAGTTGTTGCGACCGGAGGGCACTGAACATGCCTGGTTCACAGAATTTGGCTGGACGGGTGCCAACCTGCCCGGACTGCCGACCCCCGACACGGTCTGGACCCTGGCTCAGGGCGAGACCTTGGCACCCGGCAAGCCGCTGGTGCTGACCTATACGAACGGCCAGGGCCTAAACTTCGTTCGCAAGATCGAGGTCGACGACCAATTCATGTTCACGGTCACTGACACGCTGGCCAACGCCACAGCCGCTGGCATCACTGTCGTTCCCTACGCCTCAGTCCAGCGGCAAGGCGCGCCGAAAACCGAGTCCACCAATGCCCATGAGGGCGCGGTAGGCATCATGGACGGCGTTCTACAGATGCTGAAGTACAAGGACTGGAAGAAGGCTGGTGAAAAGAACTTCAGCGCCAAGGGTGGGTGGCTGGGCATCACTGACAAATACTGGCTGGCGGCCATCGTTCCTGATCAGGCCGAACAAATTCATGCGGCCTATCGTGTCACACCCTCAGCAGGCGTCGATGTCTATGAAGCCAACTTCGTGGGCCAACCGCGCGCGGTCGCTGCAGGCCAGAGCCTCACCCACGTGACCCATATGTTTGCGGGCGCCAAGACCGTGCCGGCGCTCAAGGCCTATCAAGCCAATCTAGGCATTCCTCGGTTCGAAGACGCCGTGGATTGGGGACGACTCTACTTCATCACCAAGCCGATCTTCTGGACGCTGGAAAAATTCTTCGCCCTGTTTGGTAATTTCGGTTTGGCCATCCTGGCCCTGACCGTCGTGGTCAAGGTGATCTTCTTCTACCCGGCCAATCTCAGCTTTGAATCTATGACGAAGATGAAGAAGATTCAGCCCGATGTTGAGCAGCTTCGCGCCAAATTCAAGGACGACCCTGCCAAGCAGCAGCAGGAGTTGATGGCGCTCTATGGTCGAGAAAAGATCAATCCCCTGTTGGGTTGTTTGCCCATGCTGGCGACCATCCCGGTTTTCCTTGCGCTCTTCAAGGTGCTCTCCGTATCGATCGAAATGCGCCATGCGCCGTTCTTCGGCTGGGTGCAGGATTTGTCCGCCCCCGACCCGACCAGCCTGTTTACGCTATTTGGCCTGATCCCTTGGGATCCGACGATCATCCCGATGGTTGGCCCGGTCTTGGCACACCTTGGGGTTTGGCCTCTGCTCTATGGATTGGGTCAGTGGCTGACCATGGCTATGAGCCCCCCCGCCCCCGATCCGATGCAACAAAAGATGATGCAATGGATGCCGGTGATCTTCACCTTCTTGCTGTCCACCCTGTCGGTCGGTCTGTTGATCTATTACAGCTGGTCAAACCTACGTACGATCCTGCAGCAGTATGTGATCATGCGGCGCTTCAAGGTCGATAATCCGATCG
Organism: Alphaproteobacteria bacterium; assembly: GCA_031427275.1. GTDB lineage: Bacteria > Pseudomonadota > Alphaproteobacteria > Caulobacterales > Caulobacteraceae > Phenylobacterium. The sequence goes on from JANPNB010000437.1 coordinate 9,916, forward strand.
ATCAGATTATCGCGCGCCTGACCGGCAAACCGGTCCAGGCCACAGGGTGAGCGACCCGCTCTTTACCGAGGATGAGCTGGAGGCCGCCCGCGTCCTCTTCGCACGCCAAGCCACCTTCATGATGGGTGCCGTGAAGGTCGATGGCTTGCCGCCGGCCGACCTGCCCGAAGTTGCCTTTGCCGGTCGTTCCAACGTGGGCAAGTCGTCGCTGATCAATGCGCTGGTCGGCATGAAAAAGCTGGCGCGGGCGTCGAACGAGCCGGGCCGGACCCGCGAGGTGAACTTCTTTGTTCTGGATGAACGCCTGAGGCTGGTGGACCTACCCGGCTACGGCTGGGCCAAGGCGTCCAAGACCACGGTCAGGACCTTCCAAAGCATGGGCCGCGACTATCTGCGGGGTCGGGCTAATCTCAAACGCGCCTATCTGCTGATCGATGCCCGCCACGGGCTTAAGGACGTCGACAACGAGCCCATGGATGCCTTCGACAAGGCCGCCGTCTCCTACCAGATCATCCTGACCAAGGCCGACAAGATCAAACCGTCAGAGGTCGAGGCCGTGCTGGCCAAGACCCAGTTGGCCATTGCCAAACGGCCAGCCGCCTATCCTCGCGTCCTGGCGACCTCGTCGGAAAAGGGCGGCGGTCTGCCCGAGCTTCGGGCTGAGATCATGGCGGCTTGCGAGATCAGCCTCTAGCAAGTCCCAGGGACTTAGCGGCCAAGGCTGCCAGGGTCTCTCGCTGCGCCGCGTCGTAAGCCACACCCCCGGGCACACCCCAGACAGGGCCGGGCCAAGCCGGATCGCCCGCCCAACGCCCCACCACATGGACATGGAGCTGGGGTGTTATATTGCCTAGCGCACCGACGTTCAGCTTCTCGACGACAGCCCCCATGCCGCGAACAGTCGCGCCTGCCAGGACGATCTCCGCCATCAGAGCTACACGGTCGTCAGCCGATAAATCCTCTAACTCCCGTGCGCTCGCCACCCTGGGAATCAGCACCAGCCAGGGCCAGCGCGCATCATCCTGAAGCCGCACATGGCAGAGCCCAAGGTCGCCCACCGCGTGGGAGGTGGCCAAGAAAGCTGGGTCGATCTGAAACATCGGCTCAGCATAGACGACGCTGCGGGATTGCGAAGCGCGGTCAATGTGCGATAGGGACGCCAACCCTCATCTAGCCGGAGCGATCCCCATGTCCGCCAAGAAACCCATTCGCGTGGCCGTTACCGGTGCCGCCGGCAATATCGGCTATGCGCTGCTGTTCCGCATCGCCTCGGGCGAGATGCTGGGCAAGGATCAGCCGATCATCCTGCACCTGTTGGAAATCCCGGTCGAAGGTCCGCAGAAAGCGCTGAAAGGCGTGGCCATGGAGCTGGAGGATTGCGCCTTCCCGCTGTTGGCCGACATGATCCTGACCGGCGACGTCAATGTGGCGTTTAAGGATGTGAACTGGGCTCTGCTGGTCGGCTCCAAGCCGCGCGGTCCGGGCATGGAGCGCGCCGACTTGCTGAAAGACAACGGCAAGATCTTCATCGCCCAAGGCCAGGCCATTGATGCTGTCGCCGCCGATGATTGCCGTGTGGCGGTGGTGGGCAATCCCTGCAACACCAATGTGATGATCGCCGCCAATCAGGCAAAGCGCCTGCCCAAGGACCGGTTCACCGCCATGGTGCGTCTGGACGAAAACCGCGGCCGCGCTCAGCTGGCTAAGAAGGCCGGTGTGTCGATCAACGAGGTCAGCGACCTGTTCATCTATGGCAATCACAGCCCGACGATGTTCGCCGACTTCACCCACGCCAAGATCGGCGGCAAGGATGCGGCTTCAGTGATCGGCGACGAAGCCTGGCTGAAAAACGACTTCCTGCCCACGGTTGGCAAGCGCGGCGCAGCGATCATTGAGGCGCGCGGCGTCAGCTCGGCGGCCTCAGCGGCCAACGCCCTGATCGACCATGTCCACGACTTGGCCACGCCGGGCAAGATTCACTCCGTCGCCATCAACAGCGAAGGCCGCTACGGCTTTGCGCCCGGCGTCTGGGCCGGCATGCCGGTTAAGTCCACGGCTACCGGCTATGACGTGATCACCAGCTACGAGATGGACGACTTCGCCAAGAGCAAGATCGCCATTACCAATGACGAGTTGGTCGGCGAGCGTGAGACGGTGAAAGACCTGCTGGGCTGATCCATGCTCGGCCCGACGCTCGAGACAGAACGGCTGACGTTAAGGCCGCCCATTGAGGCCGACCTTGAAGCCTGGGCCAAGTTTGGGGCCGACGAGGAAGCTGCCCGCTATATCGGCGGGGTGCTGTCCCGCGCGGCAGCCTGGCGGATGATGGCGATGATCAGCGGGGCCTGGAGCCTGCGCGGGTTTTCCATGTTCTCGGTTGTTGAGAAGTCGACGGGCCAGTGGGTTGGCAGGCTTGGCCCCTGGATGCCCGAGGGGTGGCCGGGCACCGAGGTCGGTTGGGGCATAGCACGCGAACACTGGGGCAAGGGCTATGCCACTGAAGGGGCCAGCGCCGCCATCGATTGGGCGTTCGACACCCTGGGTTGGACCGAGGTGATCCACTGCATCGAGGCGGCCAACACCAACTCGCAAGCCGTGGCTGGGCGATTGGGTTCAACCAACCTGCGCCAAGCCATGCTGCCGCCGCCGATGAGCGTGATGGTCGATTGCTGGGGCCAGACCCGCGAGCAGTGGCGCACGCGGCGTTAGCTTCCACCGCTTGCGGGGGAAGTGTCACAAGGCTTGCGCAGCAAGACGCGTGACGATGGGGGTGAGAGTCTGAGAGGCACGGGGTTGCAGACACGCACCCCAAGTTCCTCCCCCACAGGGCGGAGGTGGCTCGGCGCGCAGTGACGAGTCGGAGGGGGCCGGGCTTTAGCCCGGATGCTTGTTTGCGGAAGATCGTTGTCCGCCCGCTTGCGCGGTCGGCCCCCTCAGTCACCTTCGGTGACAGCTCCCCCAAGGGTGGAGCAACTTAGGCTCTGACTGGTTCGGTATCTGGGTCGATCTCGGAGGGGTGGGAGG
>JANPNB010000438.1:0-4840 GCA_031427275.1 Alphaproteobacteria bacterium
TGATGGCCTCGAAGGCCTCTTCGAAGGTGGCGTGGGGCGCGGGCTCCATGTCGGGAAAGGCCGCGACGCAGGCCTCATGGCTATTGGCGCCCAACTCTCCTTGAAATGCGATGCGGCCCGTGCTCATGATTTTGTTCCCAGGGTGCGGGCAAAGGCCCGAGCCCGCTCCAGATCAGCAGGGTTATCCACTGAGATCGGGGTGGCGTCGACCACGGCGGCCCAAATGGTCATGCCCAACTCCATAGCGCGCAATTGTTCCAGCTTCTCGCGGCGCTCCAGCGGCGAGGGCGGTGATTTGGTGAACCGCTCTAGGGCTGCGCGGCGATAGGCATAGATGCCGTGATGATGCCAAACCGGCCCGTCACCATAGAGGGTGGAACGGGTGAAATAGAGCGCTCGGCCCGATTTGCCGCATGGGTCCATGGCCAGCACGGCCTTCACCATATCCGGATTTGTCCAGACTGATGGTGATGTCTCCCGCTCGACGATGGTGGCAATGTCGCAGTCGGAATGATCGGCCAGCAGGGCCAGACAGTCGGTAATGGCGCAGGCCTGCACAAACGGCATGTCGCCTTGCAGATTGATCACGACGTCATGCACGCCCTCTGGGTCAAGCACCTCCAACGCGGCGACGAGGCGGTCGGAGCCGGAGGGCAGGTCGGGGTCGGTGAGCACGGCGCGACCACCGGCCGCCTCCACCGCTTGAACGATCTGCGAATCACCCGCCGCGACGGCCACCGGCCCGACTTGGGCCGCTTGGGCTTGACGCAAGACGCGCACAATCATCGGAACGCCTTCAATGTCGGCGAGGGGCTTGCCGGGCAGCCGGGTGGCGGCCATTCGGGCCGGAATGAGGATGATCGGATTCATGGGCCTGTCAGAGCGGCCAACTGGCCGGTTGCGCCAGCGCCGGTAGCGTGTAAGAGACGGCAACGCAATAAGGGGCGGGGATTCCCGCGCTGGAGTCGGCTTTCGGGTCGGCTCCCAAGAGGGCCGAATTCAGAACTATGAGCGATCTGAGTTTCAACAAAATCGCGGGCGCTGTCTTGGCGACCGGCTTGGCCATTGTCGGCCTCAAAGAACTCTCCACGGGTGTCTTTACCACGGAGCCGCCGGAGAAGGCGGGCTACGCCATTGAAGTCGCGGCTGAGACTGCCGATGGTGCCGCGGCCGTGGCTGATGTGCCGCCCGATTGGGGCACGGTCCTGCCCACAGCCGACATCAAGGCCGGTGAGGCGGTATTTGCTAAGTGCCAGTCTTGTCACAATGTCGCCAATGGCGGTGCCAATGGCACCGGTCCTGGCCTCTGGGGTGTGGTCGGTCGCAAACCCGGCAGCCATGGTGGTTTTGCCTATTCGGCCAGCATGACGGAGTTTGGCGGCAAGCAGCCAGTTTGGGACTATGACCATCTTTATGAATTCCTGAAGGCCCCGCAGAAATACATCTCCGGCACTAAGATGAGCTTTGTCGGCTTGAAAAAGCCTGAGGATCGCTTGGCCATTATCGCTTATCTGCATGCCCAGGGCGCAACCTTGCCGATTCCGGCTCCCAAGCCAGTGGTCGCCGCAGCTCCACCTGCGGCGGACACGACCGCCCCGGCCGCTGGTGCTGCGCCCCCAGTGGAAGCTCCGGCAAAGCCCGCCACCTAAACTAGACTGTTCGCCCCTAGATTCGCCGGAAGCTTGTGGGCTGTCCGGTAGACCCGGCTGCGATCCTCGAAATCGCCCCTGAAAGCGGTTCAATCTCTACGGCCATGTGATGCGCATTGGCGTGCAGGATGTGCTGGTCGTCCAGCATTATCGCCACGTGTCCACGCCAGAACACCAAATCGCCACGGGCCAGTTCGGATTGCGTAATCTCTTTTCCCAGGGCCTGCTGCATATCGGTGTCACGGGGGCAGGCGCGACCACAGGCGAGCAAGGCCTGCTGCACGAGCCCTGAGCAGTCCAGCCCCTGGCTCTCCCGACCGCCCCAAAGGTAGGCCGCACCCATGAACCGCTCTGCGACGACGACAGGATCGGTCTCAAACCTACCGATCGGCGCCAGATGCTCCTGGACGAACCAGCCTGAATTCAGGGCCTTCATAAACCGGCCCTCATGAGCCTCCAAGGTCACAAGGCTGTTGAGAGAATAGGGTCCCGTGGCTTGGGCCTTTATATTGGGGGTGGCAAAAGCATAGGTTCTAATGGCACTGACCCGGTGGGTCGCGGGCTCAAGGTTGGTGCTTAGAGCCGAGCCTTGAACAAACCCGACATAGCCATCCCGACGGGCTTGGCCCCAAGCCCAATCTCCCTCTTGGCGTAAAACGTCAAAGACTTCACCGAATAGGGTTTGATCTTGCAGTTCCGAGGCGAGCGACGGTGAGCCGTAGATTCCCACGGCCGGAACAATCACGCTCATGGGCACCGGATCGACATAGGTCTGCGCCGCAACCTGGCCTTCTAACGTTCGGCTGGCGAGCTCGGGTCGCCAGGGTGTTAGCCGCCTATCGGTCATGCGAACCGACCCTTGATCATCTGGTAGAGCGAACGAATGGCTTGGGCTTCGGCTCCCGCAGGCCAACCTGGGCGGGCGCGAGGGTTCCACGCAAAGATGTCGAAATGTGCCCAAGGGCCTTTGGGTGCGAAGCGTTGCAGGAAGAGAGCTGCGGTCACTGAACCAGCCTGAGCCCAGGCATCTGGATCATTTTTGATATCGGCAACATCGCTGTCTAGGCTATCGGCATAGCCCTTCCAGAGCGGCAGCCGCCACATGGGGTCATCAACATGGCGCATGGCGACTTCAATCTGCGCCGCTAAGTCTTCATCATCGGTATAAAAGGGTGGCAGTTGCGGCCCGAGCGCGACACGCGCCGCCCCAGTTAGCGTCGCAAGGTCCAGGGTCAAGACAGGTTCTAGCTCACCGGCCCGGGTCAAGGCGTCGGCCAGGATCAGGCGGCCCTCGGCATCAGTGTTGCCGACCTCGATGGTCAGGCCCTTGCGAGAGGCCAGAATGTCGCCCGGCCGCATGGCGTCGGCGGAAATCGCATTCTCAACGGCTGGGATAAGCACCACAAGCGCGACGGGCAGCTTGGCGGCCATGATCATCTGACCAAGAGCCAAGGCGTGGGCGGCCCCGCCCATATCTTTCTTCATTTGGCGCATACCTGCGGACGGTTTGATGTCCAGACCGCCGGTGTCGAACGTAACGCCCTTGCCTATGATGGCGATCAAGGGGTGCTTTGGGTTGCCCCAGGTGACTTCGATCATGCGTGGCGCACGGTCAGGGGCTGCGGCGCGACCGACCGCATGGACAGCGGGGTAGTTGGCCTCAAGCAAGGCGTCACCGGTGATGACCCCGATGTTGGCACCCTGCTGGTGCGCAACTTCCCGGCACAGGGTTTCGATCTGCAGCGGTCCGAGGTCATTGGCAGGGGTATTGATCATGTCGCGAGCTAGGGCGCAGGCGCGCGCGATTTGGATGACCTCGGCTCGATCAATGTCGGGACAAACCAAGCGCGGGCGTTCGGCTCCGCGAGTCTTATACCGGTCGAACTTGTAGCTTCCCAAGGCGAAAGCCAGAGCGATTTGTTCGCTCGACAACTCCGGTGGCGCGGTTGCGATAAGGTAGTCACCTGGCGGCAGCTTGGCAGGAAGGCCGCGAAAAGTCTGAGCCTTGGGATCGGTCCCAAGGCCCAACAATACCTGGTCAGCGCGCCCTTGATCATTGGGCACCATCAAGACTTGGCCTGACTTGGCTTTGAATTCGTTCAGGCCGACAAAGGCATTGATGAAGGGGGGAGCCTCCTTGAGGAAGGCCTCCAGGTCTGCCTCTTGCACCGCGTGCACAGGGATCACTAAGCGATCGGATGCCTCAACGAGAACGTCGGTCATGAAACCTCCCAGTTATGCTTAACGATTCCTTTAAGCGCCGAGTGGAGGATAGCGGTGTCCCTTGGAGCTTGGTCAAATCATGTGTCGCATGTCGGCCTTCGCCGCAACCGCCCTCTCGCTCAGCATGGCCTTGAGCGCAGGCTCTGCCTTGGCCGGCAAGCCAAAGGCGGTGCCCGTCCAACCGCAAATGGGGACGAACCTGGATATCCGCAGGGCTACAGCTGAGGAGCGCGCGTTGATCGTCCGTATGGAACCTTTGGCGCGGGCTGCCTTCTGGAGTCGCGAAGTTCAGGCTGACGCCAACGACACTGAGGCGGGGCTAGCACTCTCCCAGGCGCTACGCGCCATGGGCAAGAACAATGACGCGGTTGAGGCGGCCCAAAGGGTGTTGATTACGCACCCGAAGAATGTCGAGGCGATGCTGGAAGTTGCCAGGGGCCATATAGCGCGAAGCCAGGGTTTCTATGCCATAGACCCGGCTAGGCAAGCCCAGGCTCTGGCCCCGAAGGACTGGCGGGCACCGTCACTGCTGGGCGTTGCCTATGAGCAAGCCAACCGAGACGACGAAGCGCTCGCCGCCCACCGGCTGGCTCTGAGTTTGGCGCCGGAGAACCCCGCTGCCCTGTCGAATCTCGCGATGTTCCTGGCCGCCAGAGGCCAAGCGCCCGAAGCTGAGGGCCTGCTTCGCAAGGCCGCTTCGCGACCGGGTGCAAATATGACCGTTCGCCAGAACCTGGCCCTAGTGATCGGGTTGCAAGGGCGATTGGATGAGGCAGAGAAGCTGGTCCGTGAGGACCTTCCGCCTGAGGTGGTCGCCGTCAACATGGCCTATCTGAGGGCGGCTACAGGGCTTGCGGGTTCGGGCCGATCCTGGGAAGCGATGCGCACGGGACAGTAGGTTGTTGGCTATGTCCAGACCTACTGCTTTTGCGACGCGGCGATGGTTACGCCGGGACCATTCTTCTTGA